>JAYVDE010000278.1:0-5552 GCA_043749575.1 Burkholderiaceae bacterium
CCACAGCCATAGCCCAGCTATGGCGAGGATTTGCAACGCCGCAGACCGCCCAAAACAGGGCTGACCGCGCCGCGAGGGACTTGTTCAGCGTTGCCTTAGAGTGAGGGCCCGGGCCGGATCGGTTCTGCCCCCGGTTCCGATGCAGGAAAATTCCGCCATGAACCCTGGCTTGCTGTTGGCTTTCGACGACGAACACGCTGCGGCATCGGCGCTGTCGGCCGCGCTGGCCTGGCCGATGGCCCTGGTGGCGCGCCACCGCTTTCCCGATGGCGAAAGCAAGTTGCGGCTGCCACCGGTGCTGCCGCCGCGGCTGCTGCTGTTTCGCGGCCTGCAGCAGCCCAACGAGAAGCTGGTCGAGTTGCTGATCACCCTGCCGGCGGCGCGCTCGCTGGGCGCGCGCGAGATTCTGCTGGTCAGCCCCTACCTGGCCTACATGCGCCAGGACATGGCCTTCACGCCCGGCGAGGCCGTCAGCCAGCGTCACATCGCCGCGCTGCTGGCAGCCCAGGTCGACGGCCTGATCACGATCGACCCGCACCTGCACCGCATCGCTTCACTCGACGAGGTGATGCCTGGCTGCCGCAGCCTGGCGCTCAGTGCCGCGCCGCTGCTGGGCGCCTGGGTGGCGCAGCAGGTGCCGGGCGCGCTGCTGCTGGGCCCCGACGAGGAAGCCCTGCAGTGGGTGGCCGCTGCCGGCCGCGCCCACGGTTTGGACCACGCGGTGTGCATCAAGCAGCGTTTCGGTGACCGCGATGTGCGGGTGACCCTGCCCGATGTTGCGCTGCAAGGCCGCGCTGTGGTGCTGATGGATGACGTGGCCAGCACCGGCCGCACGCTGGTCGAGGCGGCCACCGCGGCGCTGGCCGCTGGCGCCGCCAGCGTCGACGTGGCGGTCACCCATGCGTTGTTTGTTGGCGATGCACTGGCGCAGCTGCGCGCGGCCGGCGTGCGCCATGTCTGGGCCAGCGACGCGGTGCCCCATGCCACTGCAGTGGTCGGCACAAGTGGCCTGTTGGCGGCCGCTGTTCGCACGTTCTGGGCGGATGGGCCGCGCTAGAGTGCAGCCAGTGCCGGTGACCCGAGCGGGCACATCATCGCGAGCGAGGAACGCACCCCTTGGCCATTGACCTGCTGCGCATGGTGGCCGACCAGATCCAGGTCGGCGTGCCGCTGCCCTTTGGGGTCCGTGACGAGCAGGGCCAGTTGCTGTTGGCCAAGGGCCGGGTGGTGGCCAATGAATCGCAGCGCCAGATCCTGCTCGAGCGCGGCCTGTATGTCGACCTCGACGAATCGACCGCCGATGCCGAGAGCGCCGGGCCCGATGGCGCGAAGCGCAAGACCACGCTGTTCGACCTGTGGAAGCAAGCCACGGCGCGGCTCGACCTGCTGCTCAACAGCATTGACAAAGACGGTTTTGCCACGCGCTGCGACAGCTTTGCCACCTTGTTGATGGGTCTGATCGAACGTGACCCCGACATCGCGATCTACCACTCGGTGCGCCAGGATCCGAACCGCCTGAGCTTGTATGGCCTGGCGCATGCGCTGCACTGCGCGATGGTCTGCCAGTTGGCGACCACCCGCGCCGGCTGGCCGCCCGAGCGGGTGCGCACGATGGTGAAGGCGGCGCTGACGATGAACCTCAGCATCGTCGAAGTGCAGGGCCGCTTTGCCACCATGGGCCGGCTCAACGACAGCCAGCGTGACCAGATTCGCGCCCACCCGCAATTGGCGGTCGACCGGCTGCAGACCGCCGGCGTGACCGACCCCATCTGGCTGCAGGCGGTGCTGCAGCACCACGAGCGGCCGGGCGGCGGTGGTTATCCGCAGAACCTGGACACCTTGTGTGAAGAGGCCTCGGTGCTGCGCATGGCCGATGTGTTCATGGCCAAGATCAGCCCGCGCAATGAGCGCCCGGCGCTGCCGATCCTGGACGCCGCGCGGCAGATGTTCGCCGAAGCCCAGGGCAGCCCGCTGGCCGCCGCGATCATCAAGGAATACGGCATCTACCCACCCGGCAACTTTGTCCAACTGGCGTCGGGCGAGATGGCGGTGGTGATCCGCCGGGGCGCCACCGCGCACACCCCGGTGGCCGCCGCGGTGACCGACCGCAACGCCATCCCGGTGGTGCGCACGACCCTGCGCAACACCGCCGAGCCGGCCTATGCGATCAAGTCGCTGGTGCCCGACAGCAAGATGATGATGCGCCTGCCGCCCGAGCGGCTGTACGGGCTGGTCGAGTGAGGCCGCGCGCGCTCGTTCAGGCGCGGTGTGCGCCGGCGCGATAGCGCCGCAGCCAGTCCAGCCCGGCCGAGGTGCCGCCCGGGGTCGTGATCTTCGGCCGGTATTCGCAACCCACAAAACCGCTGTAGCCCAGCGCATCGATCAGGTCGAGCAGGTACGGGTAGTTCACTTCGCCCAGGTCGGGCTCGTGGCGCTCGGGCACGCCGGCGATCTGGATATGGCCGACCCGGCCGGTGGGCAGGTAGTGGCGCAGCTTCGTCGCCAGATCACCCTCGACGATCTGGCCGTGGTAGAGGTCGAACTGCACCTGCAGGTTGGCGGCGCCGATGGCCTGCACCAGCGCGTGGGCGCTGTCTTGGCGGTTGAGGAAGTAAGCCGGAATGTCGCGGCGGTTGATCGGCTCGATCTGCACCGCCACGCCGTGCGGCGCGGCCTGCGCTGCGGCCCAAGCCAGGTTGGCTTGGTAGCAGTCGGCCAGCGCCTCGTGCGCAACGCCGGCCGGCGCCAGGCCGGCCATCACGTGCACCCGGCGGCAGCCCAGCGCGTCGGCATAGGGCAGCGCCTGCTCGACAAAACCGCGGCGGAACTCATCGACACGCCCGGGCAGGCAGGCCAGGCCGCGCTCACCGGCGTCGAAATCGCCCGGCGGGGCATTGAACAGCGCCTGCGTCAGGCCGTGGGCCTGCAGCCGGGCGGCCAGTTCAGTGGGCGCGACGGCGTAGGGAAACAGGAATTCCACCGCGTCGAAGCCATCGGCCGCCGCAGCGGCGAAGCGGTCGATGAAGTCATGTTCGGTGTACAGCATCGACAGGTTGGCAGCGAAACGGGGCATGGCGGTTTCTCGGCGGTCGGGTGGGGGTCAGTGGTCGGGCGGCGGCGGCGTGGGCAATGGGTCGAGGCAACAAGGGGGGGCGAAGCGACGGCGATCATGCGGGCTACCAGACCGTGCCGAAGGCCAGCCGCAGCGCGTCGATCTGCTGCGGGTCCAGCGGCGCCGGTCGCGGTGTGGTCATCAGCCACAGCCGCGCCGTCTGTTCCAATTCTTCCAGCGTGGCCAGCGCCGCGGCCGGGCTGTCGTGCCAGACATTCGGGCCCAGCCGGTCGAGCATCACCGCACGCAGCACCGCACCGCGCTGGCGGGCCTGGCTGATGGCCGCAGCGGCCAGCGGGCCCACGGCCGGGTCGCCCGGCCGGTGGTAGGGCAGCAAGGGCACGCGGCCCACCTTCATCACGAAGTACGGCGTGATCGGCGGCAGGATGGCGTCGCCGGACCACACCCCCGCCAAGGTCAGCGCCACCAGGTGTGTGCTGTGCGTGTGGATCACGCACTGCGCCTCGGGCGCGGCGGCGTACAGCTGGCGGTGCAGCGCCAGCGTTTTGCTGGCCCGGTCGCCGCCAAGGTGGCGGCCGTCGTCGGCCACCCAGGCCAGGCGCTCGGGCGCCAGCGTGCCCAGGCAGGCGTCGGTGGGCGTGATCAGAAAGCCCTCGCCGGTGGGCAGGCGAACGCTGATGTTGCCGGCGCTGGCGTGCACCAGCCCGCGCTCGAACATCGACCGCCCGATCCGGCAGATCTCGTCGCGTTGCGCCGTGTGTCTTGGGGTCATCAGGCAAGCTTCATGCTGCGCACCGGCTGGGCCTTTCGGGCGGCCGGCCGGGCAGGCTCATGCCGCCGCCAGCGCTTCGGCAAAAAAGTCAGGGCTGCCGAAGTTGCCGCTTTTCAGCGCCAGTTGCAACGGTGCCTGGCCGGGGGCGCGCAGCGCTTGGGTCCACGGCACGCCCGGGCAGATGGCTGCGCCAATGCGCAGCGTGTGCACGCCCAGCGCCTGCACCACCGCGCCCGAGGTTTCGCCGCCGGCGACCACCAGCCGCTGCGTGCCGCGGGCCAGCAGGCCCTGGGCGATGCCGGCCAGTGCCTGCTCGACCAACGCACCGGCCTCGGCCACGCCCAGCTGGGCTTGGGTCTGGGCCAGGGTGGCGGCGTCGGTGGTGGCGTAGAACAGCGGGGTGACGCCCGACGTGCCGCCGGACCTGTCGCCCGACCTGCCACCCAACCCGGCGGCCCAGGCCAGCGCCCGCTCGACCACGGGTTCATGCCGCGCCAGCGCCGCAGGGTCGATCTGCAGGGCCGGCCGGCCGGCGGCCGTCCAGTGCGCCACCTGGCCCTGGGTGGCCAACGAGCACGAGCCGGCCAGCACCGCAGCCGGGCCGTCCAGCCGGTCGAGCAACGCGGCTTGGGCGTCCAGCGTGACCCAGCCGCGGGCCGCCAGCAGCGCGGGCAGGCCCAACGCCAGGCCCGAGCCTGCCACCCACAGCGCCAGCGCTGCGGCGCCTTCGGCCAGCCGCAGCAGGTCGGCGTTGTCGATCGCGTCGGCGACCACCAGCGTCACGCCGTCGGCCTGCAAGGCGGCGAGACGGTCGCTGATGGCGGCGGCGCCCTGGGCCACGGTGTCGTGGCGCAGCAGGCCGACCCGGCCCTGGCTCTGCGCTTGCATCACCCGCACCAGGTTGGCGTCGGTCATCGGCGTCAGCGGATGGCTGCGCATGCCCGAATCGCTGAGCAGCTGGTCGCCGACAAACAAATGGCCGCGAAACACCGTGCGGCCGTTTTCCGGGAAGGCCGGGCAGATCAGGGCCTGCGGCCGGATCGACGCACCACCTGCCAAGCCACCCGGCAAGCCGTCCGGCGAACCACCCAGCGCAGCCAACAAGGCCTCAGCCACCGGGCCGATGTTGCCGGCGGGCGTGGAATCGAAAGTCGAGCAGACCTTGAAGACGAACTGGCGCGCGCCTGCGGCCTGCAGCCAGCGCAGCGCGGCCAGCGAATCGGCCACCGCCTGTGCCGCCGGCGTGGTGCGCGACTTGAGCGCCACCACCACCGCGTCGGCCTGTGCGACTTCGGCGCTCACCGCGCCCTGCGGCACGCCGATCACCTGCACCGTGCGCAGGCCGCCGCGCACCAGCATGCTGGCGATGTCGGTGGCGCCGGTGAAGTCGTCGGCAATGATGCCCAGCGCGATGCTGCGGTTCATGTCGCAGCCTGCTTTCCCTTGGCCGCGGGCAGCGTGATGCCGGTCAGCGCCGCGTACAGCTTGATCACCGCGCTGTCGTCCTCGGCGCCATGGCCGGCGCCGGCAGTGCCCAAGTAGAGCTGGTGGGCGGTGGCGGCCAGCGGCAGCGGCACGGCCAGCTTGCGCGCAGCGTCGAGCACGATGCCCAAGTCTTTGATGAAGATGTTGACCGAGGACAGCGGCGTGTAGTCGCCGGCCAGGATGTGCGGCACCCGGTTGGCGAACATCCAGCTGGCGCCGGCG
>JAYVDE010000279.1:0-5533 GCA_043749575.1 Burkholderiaceae bacterium
GCCGCCGCACCTTGGCCAGCCCCAGCAGCGCGTAGTCCGAACTGCACACTCCCGTCCCCGCACACTCCACCACCGCATGCGCCAAGGGCCGCAGGCCGGCACGCCAATGGATTCGGCTCTTCAACATCAAGAACCGGCAGCGCTCGGGCGCAATGCCCACCGCGGTGAAGGCGGCCAGGTCGTGGGGTTCCACATGGTTGCTGATCACCACGATCTGGATCTTGCCGGTGTCCAGTACCGCGGTCGGGCCCATGTCGCTCAGCTCGCCGGCGTACATCGGCCCCAGGTTGTGATAACGGCCGTCGCACACCAGCTTGATGCGGCCGGTCACGCTGCGCGGCTGGCCTTGCAGCTTGATCGACGGCATGTCGAGCTTGCCGCCCAAACTCAGCGTGATCTCGCTGCCCACCCCGGCGGCGATCATCTGCTGTACCGCGGCGGGGTCGAAGATGGCAAACGCCGCCGCGCCTTCGAGCCCGGCGTCGAGCATCGCGCCCAGCACCGTCATCGTGTCCATCGTGCCGCCTGAGGCGCAGTTGTCGCTGTGGTCCAGCAGCACCACCGGGCCGCTGCCGGCGGGCTTGGCATCGGCCAGCGCCTTGGCGCGGGCCATCGATGCGGCCAGCGGCTCGATTTGGTAGACGAAGGCCTTGCGCTGCTCCCAGGCCAGCGCCAGCAACTCGTCGCGCCAGCGCTCGGCTTGGGCCAGGTTGTTGTCGGTGACGACCACCACCGACAGGCCGGCAAATTCGATGTCGGCGTTCGGAAAGCCGACAAACAGGCTGGCGCACAGTGCGCCCTCGGCCTCTATCGCCCGGCAGCGGGCCTGCAGCTCTTGGTTGGGTGAGTCGGCGGTGCCTTGGCGCATCACGTGCGGCAGCATCGGTGCGCGGCCCCAAGCCATCGTCGGCTTGGCCTGGCCGGCCAGCATTGCCAGCACGGCGCGGCCGGCGCGCTGGCCGGTTTCGTAGACGTCAATGTGCGGGTAGGTGTGGTAGCCGGCGATCACGTTGCTCTGCGCGCCCATCGCGTCGTACAGGTTGGTGTGCATGTCCAGCGCCAGGCCGATCAGCACCGTGGGTGCAATGGCGCGGATGCGGCGCAGCAGTTCGCCTTCGCCGTCGTCGTAGGTCTGGGTGACCATCGCGCCGTGCGGGTCGAGCAGCACCGCATCGCAGCCGTCGGCCACCGCGGCGCAGATGCGATTGGCGATGGTCTCGAAGGCGGCGTTGTCGACCGGCCCGCTGGGGCTGGCCGCCGCGGCGATGGCCACGGTGTAGTCGGCGCCGGCGGCTTCGGCCAGGTCGATGAAGGCGGCGATGGCCGAGCCGGTGCCGCGGTAGGCCGCCACCGCGGCCTCGCCTTCGGGCGGCACGGCGGTGCCGGTGGCAAACCGGGCCAGCGGCGTGGGCACCGGCGAGAAGGTGTTGGTCTCGTGCTTCATCTGGGCGATGACGAGCTTCATGGCGGTGGCTCCGGGTGCAATTAGGGTGGCCAGATGATGCCGCAGCCCGCCCCGCTGGCGATCCCCGAGGCGACAGCCCGCCACCAGCCGATCACTCAGACTGCGCGCACGCTGGCGTGGCGCTGGCCTTGAAAGGATGGCATGACCGAACTCGCTTTTCTGCCCGCCCATGAGCTGGCCCGCCTGATCCGGCGCAAGCAGCTGTCGTCGCAAGAACTGCTGGCGATGTACCTCGGGCGCATCAGCCGTTTGGGCGGCCCGGTCAATGCCGTGGTGGTGCTCGATGCCGAGCGCGCCACCGCCCGGGCGCAGCAGGCCGACGCGGCGCTTGCCCGCGGTGAGCTGTGGGGCCCGTTGCACGGCGTGCCGATGACGGTGAAGGAGTCGTTTCGCGTCAGCGGCCTGCCGACCACCTACGGCTACACCGCCTACGCCAACAACATCGCCGACAGCGACGCGGTGACGGTGCAGCGGCTGAAGTCGGCCGGCGCGGTGATCTTCGGCAAAACCAATGTGCCGGTCTCGTTGGCCGACTGGCAGAGCTTCAACCCGGTCTACGGCACCACCAACAACCCCTGGGATGTGACGCGCACGCCGGGCGGCTCGTCGGGCGGTTCGGCGGCGGCGCTGGCGGCGGGCTTCACTGCGCTGGAGATGGGCAGCGACATCGGCGCGTCGATCCGCAACCCGGCGCATTACTGCGGCGTGTGGGGCCACAAACCCACCTGGGGCGTGGTGCCGCAAACCGGCCACGAGCTGACGCCCTGGGCCACCGCCGACTTCTTCGACATCGCCGCGGTGGGCCCGCTGGCCCGCAGCGCGTTTGATCTGTCGCTGGCGATGGACGTGCTGGCCGCGCCACTGGAGATGCTGACCGCCATGGGCCGGGTGCCGCTGGCCTGGCGCGACCGCGGCACACCACCGCGCCGCGCCCGGGTGGCGGTGCTCTACGACGACGCCGAAGCCGAGGTCGACACCAGCGTGCAGCAGGGCCTGCGCCAGCTGGTCGATTTTTTGCGCCATGAGGGCGTGGTGGTGACCGAAGACGCCCGCCCGGTCGACAGCGCCGAATGCCACGACGTCTACGTGCACCTGATGCGCGCGGCCACCGGCAGCCACTACACCGACGAGGCCTACGCGGTGGCCCAGGCCCGCGCCAAGGGCCATGCCGCTGGCGATCAGAGCTACGCCGCGCGCCATTTCCGCGGCAACACCTATTCGCACATCGATTGGGTGCGCAAGGACGAACAGCGCGAGCGGCTGCGCCGGCAATGGGCGCGCTTCTTCGAGCAGCATGACTTGCTGATCTGCCCGGTGGCCACCACGCCGGCCTTCAAGCACAACCAGCAGGGCGAGCGCTGGGATCGCATGATCCCCGTCAACGGCCACACCCAGCCCAGCACCGATGCCTTGTTCTGGGCCGGCTACCCGGGCATCGTCGGCCTGCCGGCGACCGCGATCCCGCTGGGTCTCAGCCCCGAGGGCTTGCCAGTCGGCGCGCAGATCATCGGCCCGGTTTTCGCCGACCCCGAATGCCTGCGCTTTGCCCAATGGATAGAGCGTGAGTACCGCGCCTTCGTGCCGCCACCGGCGTCGACCGGCTTGTCGGGCGCTTGACTGGCGGGCGCAGCACTGCCCGGAACTTTTCCCAACCCGCTTTCAGGAGCCCCGATGGCCGCCTACCTGCATGCCCATCTTGAAGTGACCGACCCGGTCGGCTACGAGGATTACCGCCGCCAGGTGCCGGCAATGATCGCCGCCCACGGCGGGCGTTACCTGGTGCGTGGCGGTGCCGTCACGCTGCTCGAGGGCGCAGGCACGCCGCCGACCCGCCAGGTGATCCTTGAATTTCCCGACATGGCGGCGCTGCAGGCCTTCTACCGCTCGCCCGAGTACCAACCGATGATCGCCTTGCGCCAGCGCTGCAGCCACGGCCAGATCGTCGCGATCGAGGGCGTTTGACGGTGGCACCGGCTTGATCGCCGGGCGGGCGGCCGGCTTGGCCGCCCACGCCCTGCCCGCGCCGTGCTTGCGCTCGACAGCGAACCCGCCCTCAGCGGTGGTGCAGCAAATCGCCGAAGACGGCGCGTTCGCCATCGCGGCGGCTGACCGACGGCGCGTCGTACAGCACCAACCACTGCGGCCCCGGGGCCGCCAGTCCCGCGGCCAGTGGCGCTGGCAGTTCGCAGATCGCCTCGGCACGGTCGGCGCCGTGGCTGTGTGGCAGGTCGAGCAGCGCGCTCAGTTCGGGCTCGAAGCGCACCGGCTCGCGATTGGCGGCCAGCACTGCCCGCGCGCCCGGCCACTTGAACAGGCGCACATCGCCGTCCAGCACCATCGTCGGACCGGCCAGGATGTGCAGGTCGTCGCCCGCGAAGTGCAGGTCGCGCACGCCCAGCCCTTCGAGGTTCAAAAAGTGCTTGCGCAGCAGCGTGCCGTCGTCGTCGAGCGGCACCAGCCGCAGGTCACCGCCCTGCGGCGCCACCGCGATCTCCAGCAGGCACGACCAGCCGCGCAGCACCGGGCCGCGCAGGCCCAGCAGCAGGCGGGGGCCGTTGACGGCCAGGCCCTCGACGTCGAAGCCATTGTCCTTGCCGGGAATGGCCATGAAGGACCCGAAGTGCGGGTCTTTGGCCAGCAGCCGGGTCAGCGGGTTGGCCTCGGCGTCACCGGCGAGAAGCATCGCGCAGCGGCCATCGGCGGCCTTGCGCGCCAGCTGCGGCACGCCGTGGGCGTCGTGCTCGATCGGCAGGCAGGCCAGCAAGCGGCGGTTGCCGTCCAGCGCCAGCTTGGCCAGCCGTTTGGCGTTGTCGGCGTGTTCGCGCCCGGCCTTGGCGTTCTTGCGCTTCAGGCCGTGGGAGCCCACCACCCAGAGCCAGCCGTCGGCCACGGCCATGCCTTCGAGGTCGGCCTCTTCGTCGGCCGCGCCGGGCAGGGTGAGCAGATCGGCCAGCGCAAAGTCTTGCACCTCGCCGAAGCGCAGGGCCTCGTTGCCCAGCGGTGGCAGGCGGCGCAGCCGGGCTATGCCGCAGGCTTCGTCGCCGGCCACCCACAGCCAGTCGCCGGTGAAGGCCGCCCCCGACAAGTTGGTGCTGACCAGCGAGGCCGGCGCGAACTCCAGGCGAACGGCGTTGGGGATGCGGGCTTGGGGCATGGGCGGGCTCCGGCAAGGGTGAGCTGACCAGTATCGGCGCCCTGGGTGGCAGCGTGGCGGCGCGGGTTGATGCTCGTGGGTCGCGGGTCGCGGGTCGTGGGTCGCTGATTGCCGGGCGCCGGGCGCGCTGAGCGCCGCGTCAGCCGCCCGACAGGCTGGCGGCATCTTCAGCCACGCCACCGGCCAGGTGGCCGGTGCAGTCGACCAGCCGCACGGTGTGCGGCGGCGCTGCGCTGGCGACGGTCAGCGAGGTGTTGGCCAGCCGGTGCGGCGCCTCCAGCCCGGCCGGCAATTGCAGCGTGCCGTGCTGCAGCCAGTGGCGGATCACCAGGCCGTGGCTGACGACGGCCAGCCGGGCCTGCGGGTGGCCCAGCGCCGCCTGCTGCGCCAGCACCCAGGCAAACGCCGCGGCGCAGCGTGCGCTGAACTGCGCGGTCGATTCGCCGTTGGCCGGCGCTTCGTCGCGGGTCAGCGGGTCAAAACCCAGCGTGTCGTAAGCCAGCCCGCGCAGGTCGCCAAAATTGCGCTCGTGCAGCAGCGGCGAGGTGATCAGCGGCAGGCCGCAGGCCGCGGCAATGGCCTGCGCGGTCTGCAGCGCGCGCGGCAGGTCGCTGCTGACCAGGGCGGTCGGCCGCAGCGCGGCATCACCGGCCAGGCGTTGCGCCAGCGCGGCCGCCTGGGCCAGGCCGTTGACCGACAGCGGCGTGTCGGCGGGTTGCAGCACGCGGGTCACGTTGAGCGGGGTTTCGCCGTGGCGAATGATCAGCAGAGTCATGGTGAGGGGGTGTTCAATGGTTGGGGTCGATGACGGGCCACCCCGTGCCGGTGCAGCGGCCAGCGGCGCGAAAAAAAGCCCGGCAACTCAGGAGAGCGGCCGGGCCGGGTGGCGCCTAGTCAGGCGCCGTCACCACAGG
>JAYVDE010000280.1:0-14149 GCA_043749575.1 Burkholderiaceae bacterium
GGCGCCCTGGTTTGGGATGGGCTGCAAGGCGCAAACCACAGCCATAGCCCAGCTATGGCGAGGATTTGCAACGCCGCAGACCGCCCAAAACAGGGCTGATCGCGCCGCGAGGGACTTGTTCAGCGTTGCCTTAGGGCCAGTGGCGGCCCGCGCTCAGCCGCGCTGGTCAGTGACCTTGGTCAGTCGCGTTCAGCGGCGCTCGTCAGGGTCGCCAGCGTCGTCAGGGTCGCCAGGTGCCGCATCGGTCTGCGGGCTGGCTGCCATGGCGCTCAAGCGCGTGGCCGTGGCACCCAGTTGCGCGGCCAACCGGACCAGGTCGCGCTCGACGGGCGTCGCCGCCTGGTCCGCCGCGCCACCGCGCGCCGCCGCCACAACCGCGTTCAGCGCCAGCAAGCGGACCTGGCAGGCCAGCTGGTCCAAGGTCATTGCCGGCGGCTCGGCGGACAAGTTCGGCACTGATGCTGATGTTGGCGCTGGCGCTGGCGCTGGCGCTGGCGCTGGCGACAGCGTGGCCGTGGGCGCATCCGCCACCCGCGTTAGCCGCCTGGCCAGCGCGCAGGCGACCAGCCCCAGCACCAGCAGCGCCTGCACGAGCAGCAGCCCACCCTGCTGGCGCGCTTGGCTGGCGCCCTGCACCAGCGCCAGGCCGGCGAGTTCGTCGGTGTACGCCCACCAGGCGTCCAGGTCGGCACGCAGCTGCTGGAAGGCGGCTTGCGAATCGCCGCCCAGCAGCGCGCGGGCTTGTGCCGCCGCCGGCGGCAGGTCGGCCGATTGGCGCGACGCCGCCAGCAAGTGGTCTTGGGCGGCCCAGTAGGCCGTCAGGCTGCTGCGCACACGCTGAAAGTGGCGGCGCTCGGTGTCGTCGGCCAGCCGCTGTCGCGACACGGCCATGCGGCGTTCGACCCGCTGCCGCGCGGCCTGCAGTTGGACTTCGAGGTCTTGCTGATCAGCCGCATCGGCCCGCAGCAGGTGTAGCGCCGAAAGGCCGCGCGCTTCGTCGACCACCACGGTCATTTCATGCACCAGCCGCAGCGACGGCAGGATCAACTCGTCGACCTCGGCCAGCCGGTGGCCGGACTGGCGAGTCATCGACAAGGACAGCCCGGTCACCAGCACCAGCGCCAACAGCAGCAAGGCCGACAAACGGCGAAGCCGGCGGCTGGCAGGAATCGGCAGGGCAAGGGTCATGGAAAACCGGGGCCGGCGAAGGCGGGAAACAGGGTGGACGGCTTGAGCGGTGAGCGGTGAGTGGCATGCGGCAAGCGGTAAGCGGCGCAGGCCGGTGGCAGACGCCTGGTTGCCGACACCCGCCATCGCCGGCCACCATGATCGCCGCCGATCGGCTGGGGCAATCGGCCGATCAACCGGCCGGGTCGGGCGCTGATCGGCGGGCTGGCACCGGCCGGGCGCCGGGCCGTTACCGGGCAGCCACCGCGGACCGGCAACTCAAGCAGCCGCGCGGCGCCGGCGTGATCGGCCGGGCGCTGCCGGCAAGGCCGGCGCGGCGGCCGGCGCACCAGCCGACAGCAAGGCCTCGGCGTCGGCCACGATGCGGGCCAGCCGGTCGGCCAGCTTCTCGGTCGACAGCCGCTCGCGGAAGCGCTCGACCATCAGGGCCAGCGCGAACGGGCTGGGCGCGCGCAGCACCACCGACTCGACGCGCCACTGCCGCAGCCGGGCCAGGCAGGCGCCCAGTTGCACCAGGTCCAGCTCCTGGGCCAGCACTTCGGCATTGGCCTGGCCCAGCAGGCGGTTGGCCGCGTCGTGCTGGCGGAACACGTCGTAGAACAAGCCCGACGAGGCCTGCAGTTGGCGGGTGCTCTTGTTGGCGCCGGGGTAGCCGGTGAACACCAGGCCGGCCACGCGGGCCATCTCGCGAAAGCGCCGGCGCGCCAGCTCGCTGCTGTTGAGGGGGCCCGCACGTCGTGCAGCAGGTCGGCACCGTCAGCGCTGCGCTCGGCGAAGGCGCTGCGGTCCAGCACCGGGCTCAAGTACCGCCGGCGTGGCGTCGGCCAGTTCGGACGACAGCGGCAGCCTGCCGCCAGCCCAGCTGGGCACCACGCCGCACTTCGCGGTGGCCTGGCGCACGCAGGCGGCCATGTCCTGGGTGCGCAGGTATCGAGCACACGGCCGCCGTCGTCCACCCAGTACGGGGGTCCAGCCCCGCCGGCAGCCGCTGCAGCCGCTGGCGGAACAGCGGCCAGCCGGCCAGCCGACCTTCGATCTGCGCCAGGATGCGCTTGAAGCGCAGCAACCCGCCGGGGGCAGTGGACTGGTCGTGGAGGTGCAGCAGGCTGACGTTGGCGTTGGCGTTGACCTGGGCCGTGTCGGTGTCGAGCAAGCCCGCGTCGTGTCCGCTGAGCGAGCGCATGGCGGGTCGAACTTCCGAGCGCCGTCGATCAGGCGGCGCTGGTGTGTGGCCATTGGCAAGAGGCTTGAGCGTGACGGCACGCAGCGGATCAGGGGTCATGGTGGTCTTTCGAACGCGTGACAGCAGCAATTTGTTCGAGCGGTGCCAGCAGCACCCGACCCCGCAGTCTGCGCACTGCACCTATAGAACGGAAACCAAAACAGCGCGGCTACCCTAGGCAGATCACGCCAATTGCCGCGGCGCGGCCGCAGAATGCAGGCATGAAACCCGCTGCTGCCGACGACGATCCGACCCGCGCGCTGGACGATTTCGTGCGGCGCATGCGGCCTTCCAACACGCCCGCGGCGGGGGCACCCGACCTGTCGGACCTGAGCGCTCGCCTGCACCCCGAGCGCGCCGTGACACCGGCCCGCGCCAAGGGCGGTGTGCTGCGCGGCGGCCAGCGCTGGAACGCCGACGATGTCGAGGACGTGCCAGTGGTCGCGCTGTCGCGCCAGCCGCCTGAGCGCGGCGACCGCCCCGAGCTGACGCTGCCCAGCGTCGACCTGCGGGCCGAGAACCTGCTGGCCGCCGTGTCGCCCGAGATCGAACTGCCAGCGATCAACACGCCGCCACCGCCCGACCTGGACCGCCTGGGCGCCGCCACCCGCCAGGCCAGCGACGATGTCGCGTCGCAGTGGGACAGCGCAGCGCGGGCTGCCGCCCAGCCGGTCTGGCAGCCCGACGCACAGGCGCTGCAGCTGCGCCCGGTGCAGCATCCGCGCTTGCTGGCGGCATGGCAGCCCGGCGCCTGGACCGGCGCGGTGCGCGAGGTTTTCGACAGCACGACCGAATTTGTCACCAGCGCCAACGGCCCGGCCGTCGAGACCTACCCGCCACACCGGCTGCTGCTGCTGTGGCCGCCGCTGTCGCCGGCCGCGCCGCGGCCAGCGCGCTGGCCGCAGCAGGTGCGGCTGTCGGCGGTGACGGCACGCGACGCAGCCGCTGCGCTGCTGGCCGGAGTGCCCGGCGACGCGCCGCTGTGGCTGCAGACGGATCCGGGCGCCGCCGACTGGGCGCTGGCCGCCGAGATCGCGCTGCACCACGAGCCGGCGCTGCGGCCGTTCCAGGCCGCCGGCCTGCGGGCCTTTCTGGCGGCCGAACGTGAAGCGACCTACGCGCGGCTGAACGCCGACTACCACCAGCCGGTGGCCGGCGGGCCGGTGATCCGACGCTGAACTGCGGCGCCGCGGGCGCTTCGGTGCTGGGAGCCCGTCAAGCGCTGACGATCCAGCCTTCCAGCGGATCGACCCCCACCGGCAGCCCCCAACCCGGCTGTTGAGCGGCCCAGGCCGCCTGCACCAGGCACAGCACCGCATCCAGCGCATCGCCGCTGGCGTCGTCGGCCAGCGCGTCGCGCTGCGCCGCGCTCAGCTTCAGGCGCAGGCCCAGGCGGCTGCGGCCCTGCTCCAGCGCCTCGACCAGGTCTTTGCGGGCGATCAGCCTGTCAGCCGTCTGCTTGGCCTTGTCGTCGCTCTTATAGGAGCGGCTGCCGATCAGCTCGCGCGCCAGCAGGCCGGGGTAGGCCTCCAGCGCGGTGCGGTCGTGCTCGCCGCCCGCCGCGTCTTGGGCCGGCAGCTGGGCCGACACATGGGCCGGCAGGTACACCCCGGCCGCACGCAGCAGCGGCACGCCGGCATGCAGCATGTAGGCCACCGGCGGATTGACCCATTTCATCGACGGGCTGGAACCGGCCGGCCGGTCGCAGGCGCGGTGGGCGAACTTGCCGCCGACCGGCCGGGCGTCGCAGAACGCGGCGAAGGTGTTGCGGATCGTCGACCGGTCGAGCGTGGCGTAGTGGTCCATGCAGCCGGGCCAGTCGGTCGGCCAGCCCAGTTGCTGCACCAGTTCACGCGGCAGACCGAACGGCAGGTCGAAGCCGCCGACCCAGGGGCCGGGCTGCTGCAGCCAGGCACCGAAGGCCTGCAGCGTGTTGAAACACAGCGCACCCTGCAATTGCAGCACCGTGCCGCGCTGGCCCAGCCACTGCCCGCTGGCCAGCGTGATGGGTTTGCGGGCGCTGGGGCTGCTGGAGAAATCGACGCCAATCAAGCGGGGAGAAAAGGAAGAAAGCGGCGGAAGGGGAGTCGTCATTGCAAGGATTTTGTCGCGCAGTGCGAGCTTCAATTCAAGCGCCCGCGCGATCACCCCGCCGGCGACGCAGGCCGCGCCAGCGCGGACGCTACAGTCGATGCACCCCCACTGCAGGCCTGCCCCGTGAGCGCTTCCAACCCCGATCTGGTGCACGCCCTGCGCGGCGGCATCGTTGAGTCCTTTCACCGCGGCGCGCTGGCCATCGTCGATGCCGACGGCAGGCTGGTGACCTCGCTGGGCGACGTCGACCGCCCGATCTTCTCGCGCTCGGCCTGCAAGCTGCTGCAGGCGCTGCCGCTGGTGGCCAGCGGCGCGGCCGAGGCCTTCGGGCTGGACGACGCCGAGTTGGCCATGGCCTGCGCCTCGCACAGCGGCGAGCCGGCACATGTGGCCACCGTCGCACGGGTGCTGGCCAAGGCCGGCTTGGCGGGTTCGGCGCTGGAATGCGGCGCCCACTGGCCCTATGCCGACAGCGCGATCAAATCAATGGCCCGTGCCGGCGAACTGCCGACCGCGCTGCACAACAACTGCTCGGGCAAACATGCGGGTTTCGTCTGCGTCGGCTGTTTGATGGCCCGCGCCGCCGGGCGTGAACCGGCCGAGTTTGTGCGCGGCTACAGCCGGCCCGATCACCCGGTGATGCGCGAGGTGACGGCGGCGCTGGCCGCGGCCACCGGCGCCGATCTGGCGACAGCGCCGGTCGGCACCGACGGCTGCTCGATCCCGACCTACGCGATCCCGCTGCGCCAGCTGGCCCACGGCTTTGCCCGCGTGGCCACCGGCGTGGGCTTGCGCGGCGATCACGCCCGCGCCGCCAAACGGCTGCGCCAGGCGGTGGCGGCGTCGCCCTTCCACGTCGGCGGCACGCTCAAGTTCGACAGCCGGGTGATGCAGCGCCTGGGCCAGCGCGTGTGCTGCAAGGTCGGCGCCGAAGGGGTGTACTGCGCGGCCTTGCCCGATCAAGGCCTGGGCGTGGCGATCAAGTTGGACGACGGCAACACCGCCCGCGCCGCCGAGGTGGTGATGGCCGCGGTGATCGAGGCGCTGGTGCCGCTGGCGGCCGACGAACCGGCCTTCATGCGGGGTTTCAGCGATGCGGCGCTGGTCAACTGGAACGGCATCGAGGTCGGCCGGCTGCAGGCCAGCGCCGGCTTGCGCCAGGCGCTGGCGGGTGCCGTCTGAGCCGTCTGAGCCGCCCGCCGTTGCGGCGCGCAAGGTCTTGGCCAGCGCCCACAATCTGCACGTTCAAGCCTCTCCCCGGAGTATTGCCATGCCTCAATCCGTCCCTCGCCGGGCCCTGATCCTGGCCCTGGCCCTGGCACCGCTGACCCTGGCGGCGCAGGCCGTGTCGGCCGCCGATGCCCGTGCCGTGCGCGAGGTGGTCGAGGCCCAGCTCAAGGCCCTGGCGGTCGACGATGCGGTGCGCGCGTTCTCCTACGCCTCGCCGACGATACGCAGCCAGTTCGGCGATGCCGCCAACTTCATGGCGATGGTGCAAGCGGGCTATCCGATGGTGCTGCGGCCGGCGGCCACCGCCTTCTTCCAGCCCGAGGCCATCGACGGTGCGGTGCTGCAGGTGCTGCAGTTGCGCGACCGCGCCGGCAAGGCCTGGCTCGCCAGCTACACGCTGCAGCGCCAGCCCGATGGCCGCTGGCGCATCAACGGCTGCGTGGTGCAAGCCGACACCGGCAAGTCGTCGACCTGAGACCGGGGCGTCCGGCTCGAACCGAGTCTCCCTACCGACACGCCACGATGCATTGGTTGAAACGGCCTGCGCTGACGCGGCGACGGGCTTATTCGGCCAGGTCGGACCGGCCAGGCCGCGGCGGTCGCGCCGCCCAGAAAGCCACCACCGCCACCACCCCCGAAGCGGCCAGCACCAGCATCAGTTCGCGGTAGCCGGGCAGCACCCCCAGCAGCGCGGTGGCAGCGATCGGCGCCGCGGCCCGTGCCAGCAGGCCGATGCCCGACATCAGCCCACCGATACGACCGATGTGAGCGCGGCCGAAATACTCGGGGATCAGGCCGCCGCGCACGATGGTGACCAAGCCGTTGGCGATGCCGAAGATCACCGCGAAAACCAGCAGCGAGGCCAGGCTGCGGCCGACCGCGAACAGGGCCATAGCCACCGGCAACGCCGCCAGCACCCCCGCGCCCAGCACGCGCAGGCTCCAGCCGCGACCGAACCCCGCGTACAGCAAACGGCCGGCCACCTGCGCCGGGCCCACGGTCATCACCACCAGCAGGCCGTCGGCCGCGCTTACGCCCTTGTCGGCAAAGGCCGGCATCACGTGCGCCCACAGCGCCGCCTGGGCCAGCGCATAGAGCATGAAGCACAGCGCCAGCAGCCAGAAGCTGGCGTGGCGCAGCGCCTGGCGCAGCGTGGTGTCGGCTTGCGCGTCGGTCTGCACCGGGCCGGCCACCCGCAGCGGGCCGCGCAAGGCCCAGGCGTGCAGCGGCGCCACCGCCAGCAGCACGCCGCCCAGCACCCCCAACACCTGGCGCCAGTCGAGGCCCAGCGTGAACAGCGCGGCGATCACCGGAAAGCTCAGCGTGCTGGCGAAGCCGCCGACCAGCGTCAGCGTGGTGATGCCGTCGCGGTAGCGGGTGGGGTAGCGCTTGGTCAGCACCGCGAACGCCGGCTCGTACAAGGTGGCGGCCATCGCGGCGCCCAGCAGTGCGAACACCGGATACAGCATCCACGGCTGGGTGACCTGCGACCAGGCGATGGTGCCCAGCCCGGCCGCAAGAGCGCCGCCCACCATCACGGCACGGCCGCAGCCAGCGTCGATCGCCGCGCCGACCGGGTAGGTGGCCGCACCCCACACCGCCAGGCCCAGCGTGAAGGCGGCCATCAGCGTGGGCTGGCCCCAGCCCAGCGCGCTGTCCATCGGCAGCACCAGGCTGGAGAAGGCGTAGTACAGCACCGCCCAGCTCAGCAGCTGGCCGATGGCCAGTGCCCACACCGTGGCGCGGTAGCCTGGCCCTGACGCAGCGGTGTCGGGCGCACCGTCGAACGGGCCGGCAAGAGGGGCAGTCATCGCTCGGGATTATCCCGGCCGCGCCCCACCGGGCGCGACAGTGAAGCTGCTTCGACCGGTCGTGTGGGTCGCTTTCGACCAGGAGCCGACCGGCGCCTCCGTGTGATGCACCCGTTGAAACCGACGCTGTGCCGATGTGCAGCAAGTGTGCCGATGCTCGTAGCATGCATTCGCGCACGGCCAGCACAGTGCGTCAGTCCGCCCAACACAGACCCACCCATGTCACGTTCCGAACGACTACTCGATCTGCTTCAACTGCTTCGTCGACACCGCCAACCGATCAGCGGCTCGGTCATCGCGGTTGAGTTGGGCATCAGCGTTCGGACCTTGTACCGCGACATCGCAACCCTTCAATCGCAGGGAGCATGCATCGACGGCGCGCCGGGCCTGGGATACGTCATGAAGCCCGGCTTCACCCTGCCGCCGCTGATGTTCTCCGCCGACGAGGTCGAGGCCCTGGTGCTGGGGTCGCGATGGGTCGCGGACCGCGGCGACGCACGCCTCGCCGCTGCGGCGCGCGATGCACTGGCCAAGATTGCCGCCGTGCTGCCGACCGATCTGCGCCACGAACTGGACACGTCCGCCCTGCTCGTCGGCCCGGGCGCGCCCATCGCCGCTGGCGATGTCGAGGTGGCGACGATCCGAAATGCGATTCGGACGGAACACAAGCTCGACATCCGCTACCGGGACGCTGCCGCCAAGGACAGTTTGCGCACGATCTGGCCTTTTGCCCTCGGGTTCTTCGACCGCGCCCGCGTGGTTGTAGGCTGGTGTGAGTTGCGACTATCCATCAGGCACTTCCGCACCGACCGGATCATGAGCCTGACACTGTCCGGCGGCCGCTATCCCCGTCGTCGTCAGGCCTTGATGAAGGAGTGGCGGGAGCAGGAAGGCATCCCGGAGCGATAGAGGACAACGCAGCGAGCGACTACTGCCAGAAATTGACATGGGCTGTTCCTACGATGAGGGCACCGAACGAAGCCGTTCGCTACCTCAACCTAAGGAGACCCGCATGTCCGATCCGAACTTTGTCATTCTCTATGTGAAGAGCCCGACTGACAGCGTCGCGTTCTATGCCGACCTGCTTGGCAAGGCGCCGGCGGAAGCGTCCACAACCTTCGCGATGTTTGCGCTGGACTCCGGCACGATGCTGGGGCTGTGGGCTGCGCACACAGTTGAACCGGCGGCCACCGCGGTGGGTGGTGCAGAGATCGCGTTTGCCGTCGACGGCATCGACACGGTCAAGTCCATGCACGCCACCTGGAGCGCCAAGGGCCTGAAGATCGCGCAGACGCCCACCGGCATGGACTTCGGTTTCACGTTCGTCGCGCTCGACCCGGACGGCCACCGCCTGCGCGTCTTTGCGCCGGGTGCCGCATGAGCCCGCGCGGCCGCCTGGAGGCCGAATACCGCAGTGCGCAGCGCGGAGTTGCGCGATGAGCGCCAATTGGGTCGCCGTGGCATCGGCCGAGCATGTACGCCACGGCCGCGAACATGGGTTCATGCAGGTTTGTCACGGCAAGGCGGCTCCGCTGCGCCGCATTCACCCCGGAGATCGCGTCGTGTACTACTCGCCCTGCGTGGCATTGCGCGGCAAGGACAAGTTGCAATCCTTGACGGCCATTGGCGTGGTTCAGGTTGGCGAGCCCTATGAGTTCGACATGGGGGGTGGTTTCCGCCCGTTTCGGCGCAACGTGGCGTGGTTCGAGGCCACCGAAACGCCGATCCAGCCCTTGCTCGACAGGCTCGAATTCTCGGCAGGGGTTCGCAACTGGGGCTACCAAATGCGCTTCGGGCTGTTTGCGATCAGTGGGCCCGACATAGACGTCATTTCCTCAGCCATGCGAGTGCGCATTGCCGCCTGACCCGGCGCTATCTCGCCAGCACCTCTTTTCGGTCTAACCGATTGCGAGTGGGTCGGTCGCAGGACGTGCTTCGGGAACGGACTGCGATTGAACGACAGGTTTGCGGATGCTTTATGGGCGCCGGCTCAGGGTCGGAAGGGTGAGATCGCTACCTTCGTGCAGAGTCACTCGACCTGCCACCTGAAAGCTGGCAGTCGACAGCGCCGATTCGGGCGTCGTCGGCGCCAAGGTGCAGGAATTCGAACAGCTCGCCCTCGAACTCGTCGCCGGCCGCCACAAGGCGCTGGTGTTCAGCCAGTTCACCAACTTCCTCAAGCTGCAGGGCGAACGGCTGATTGGGGCCGGCATCAGCTACCAGTACCTGGACGGCAGCATGCCCGCAGCCGAACTCGGCAAGCGCGTGGTGGCCTTCCAGCGCGGCGGGGGCGACCTTTTCCTCTCAAGGAAATGTGGCTTTGCCACTTTCCTTGATCCCCGCGGGGGGCGGCCGGCTGCGGCCGGCCCTGGGGCGCTCATCAGCCTGAAAGTCGGCGGCTTCGGCCTGAATTTCACCGCCGCCGACTACGTGCTCATCGTCGATCCCTGGTGTACGCCCGCCGCCGAAGACCAGGCCATGGGCCGCGCCCACCGCATCGGCCAACTGCGCCCGGTGACGGTGTACCGCCTAGTCACGGCAGGCTCGATCGAAGAACGCATCGTGGCCCTGCACCATGACAAACGAGCCTGGCTGATGGCATCCTGGAAGGGCAGGGCCAGGGCAAGTCGATCGGGGCGGACGATTTGGGAGCGCTGCTGCGCGAGGCGTGAGGGGTGTGAGGTGTGATGAGGTGTGAGGTGGGGGGCGCGTCAGATGACAGGGGATTGCCCGAGTCAGGCTATGGCTTGATGTACGGCACCACCAGCTGGCCCTTGGCCAGCATCGGAAAGTGCTTGGCATTGAGAGACAGCAACACGCGCTCGGTTTGGATGGCTGTGGCTGCAATCAAGGCGTCGTTCAGGCCCACCCCGTGTGACTTGCCCCAGTCCCGCCGCAGCAGGCCGCCGTGCGCCGCGATCTTCGCGCTGAGATCGATCTGTGAGAACGTGCCGAGCAAGGTGTCGAGTGCATGGCGCTCGGAGCCTTCGCGCACGCCGGCATGCAGCTCGGCCACCGACAACGTCGAAATGGCACAGTCGTCTGGCAGTTTGTCGAACAGCGCCGCGGCACTGGGATGGTTGCGCAGGTAGTCGATCAGCAGGTCGGTGTCCAACAGGGCCGGCTTGCGGGTCGATGTGACGGTGCTCACGGACGCTTCTTGTGGGGCCCGTCGAAGCGCCGCTCTTCGCCGCGCAGTTGCCGCGTGGTAGGTGCTTCGGCATTGGGGGCCCAGGCGCCAAACGCTTCGCGGCGCAGCGCACGCTTGTCCAGCGGCGCCTGGCGTGCAAGATATTCGTCCAAAGCCTCACGAATCAGCGCGCTGTGGGTGGTGCCGCGCGAACGCGCATAGGCGGCGAGGTTGTCCAGATGCGACTCCGTGAGATAGATCTGAGAGCGCTGCATGACGACTTCAATCAATGTGGTGTATGTCGGGGATGTATATGATTGTGAGACGCTTCGAGGTGCAGGTCAATGACCGAAGGCGCGCTGCAAGTCAAAGTCAGGGCGCCGCGCTGCGCCCAGCAGTGCGAACACCGGGTACAACATCCAGGGCTCGGTGACCTGCGACCAGGCGATGGTGCCCAGCCCGGCCGCAAGAGCGCCGCCCACCATCACGGCACGGCCGCGGCCAGCGTCGATCGCCGCGCCCACCGGGTAGGTGGCCGCGCCCCACACCGCCAGGCCCAGCGTGAAGGCGGCCATCAGCGTGGGCTGGCCCCAGCCCAGCGCAGTGTCCATCGGCAGCACCAGGCTGGAGAAGGCGTAGTACAGCACCGCCCAACTCAGCAGCTGGCCGATAGCCAGCGCCCACACCGTGGCGCGGTAGCCCGAGCCTGGCGCGGCGGTGTCGGGCGCGCCGTCGATCGGGCCGGCAAGAGGGGCAGTCATTGCTTGGGATTATCTCGGCCGCGTCCCGCCTGGCGCGACCGTGAAGCTGCTTCGACCGCCGTGTGGGCCCAGCGCCTGGCGCTGACCGAGCCATGCGAGATGGCCAAGCCGGGCAAGAGGTCCGGCCAGCCCCCTGTCCTCGGGTGCCCCTGTGCCCGCGCCACAGTGGCCCTCGCCCCCGGCCAGATGCCCCGCTCGCTTGACCAGCTTTGGCGGGGCGTCAGATAAACGCTTTTCGTTAGGGCAACGCTGAACAAGCCCCTCGCGGCGCGGTCAGCCCTGTTTCGGGCGGTCTGCGGCCTTGCAAATCCTCGCCATAGCTGGGCTATGGCTGTGGTTTGCGCCTCGCAGCCTAGCCCAAACCAGGGCGCCCACACTCGCGAGGACTTGTTCAGCATTGCCTTAGGTCAGCGGGAAGCCGCTGCTTGTGGACGGTCGCTCTCGGGCATTATGGAGAGCTCCACATAATGGTCGCAAGCAGGTGTCGGGCGCCCCAACTTGCGCGTCCGGAAGCAGCCCTCGGGGTTGCTGACGGCGGTAGGCAAACTGCGCCCCACTGCGGCTGCGGTCCCGGCCAGCACAACCCCATCGACGGACCCGCGCCGGATACCTTGGCAGGGCCGGCGCAGCGTCATGCTGGTCGGCAGCCGTCTCGCGTCACGCCAAGCGGGCCGGTCGCGAGAGCCGGCAGCCGCCCGTTGCCGCAGGGTGTCGCCGGTCGCAGCTGATGCGGCACCCTGGGCCCAGGCCAAGCCCTGTCGCAGCAGGGACAAACCCGAATCGAACGGTCGTGCTAAAAATCGGGGTTGCGCGCATCCTCGCGCCCCACGGAGACACCCTCACCATGGATTTGAATTTCACCCCGGAAGAACTGGCCTTTCGCGCCGAGGTTCGGCAATGGGTGGCCGAGAGCCTGCCCAAAGACCTGAGCCACAAGGTCTTCAACTCGCTGCGCCTGAGCCGCGACGACATGCAACGCTGGGCCAAGATCCTCGGCAAGAAGGGCTGGCTGGGTTACGGCTGGCCCCAGCAGTTTGGCGGCCCGGGCTGGACCGCCGTGCAGAAGCATTTGTTCGAAGAAGAATGTGCGCTGGCCGGCGCGCCGCGCATCATGCCCTTCGGCCCGGTGATGGTGGCGCCGGTGATCATGGCTTTCGGCACGCCCGAGCAGCAGCAGCGTTTCCTACCCGGCATCGCCAGCGGTGAGGTCTGGTGGAGCCAGGGTTACAGCGAGCCGGGTTCGGGCTCCGACCTGGCCAGCCTGAAGACCCGCGCCGAGCGTGTCCTGACCGCATCCGGCAGCCAGTTCCTGGTCAATGGCCAGAAAACCTGGACCACGATGGGCCAGTACGGTGACTGGATCTTCTGCCTGGTGCGCACCAACACCGAAGGCAAGCCGCAGACCGGCATCAGCTTCTTGTTGATCGACATGAAAAGCCCCGGCATCACGGTGCGGCCGATCATCACGATGGACGGCGAGCACGAGGTCAACGAGGTGTTCTTCGACAACGTCGAGGTGCCTGCCGAGAACCTGATCGGCGAAGAGAACAAGGGCTGGACCTACGCCAAGCACTTGCTGGCGCACGAGCGCACCAACATCGCCGACGTCAACCGCGCCAAGCGCGAGCTTGAACGGGTCAAGCGCATCGCCAAGGCAGAGGGTGTCTACGAAGACCAGCGCTTCCGCGACCAGATCGCGCTGCTGGAAGTCGACATCGTGGCCCTTGAGATGATGGTGCTGCGGGTGCTGTCGGCCGAGAAGAGCGGCAAGCAGAGCCTGGACGTGGCGGGCCTGCTGAAGATCCGAGGCAGCGAGATCCAGCAGCGTTATGCCGAGCTGATGATGCTGGCCGCCGGCCCGGCCACCTTGCCCTACGCCCACGAGGCGATGGAAGCCGGCTGGCAGGGCGACTTTGCCGGCGCCGCCGTCTGCGCGCCACTGGCGGGCACCTACTTCAACATGCGCAAGACGACGATCTACGGCGGCAGCAACGAGGTTCAGCGCAACATCGTCGCCCAAACCGTGCTCGGCTGACCAGAGGACATCAAATGGATTTCGAATTCACCGACGACCAGGTCTCGCTGCGCGATGCGGTGGCCAAATGGGTCGACAAAGGTTTTGCCTTCTCGCGCCGCCACGGCATTGCCAAGGCCGGCGGCAAGACCCGCGAGGTCTATGCCGAGCTGGCCGAGCTGGGCCTCACCGGCCTGGCCATTCCCGAGGCCCATGGCGGCATGGGTTTTGGCGCCGTCGAGGCCATGGTGGTGATGGAAGAACTGGCCCGCGGCCTGGTCAACGCGCCCTACGCCGCCGCGGCGCTGGTGGTGCCCACGCTGCTGTCGGCCGCGCCCGATGCGGTCAAGGCCGCCTGGCTGCCGAAGATCGCCGACGCGTCCGCGCTGGTGGTGCCGGCGCTGCAGGAGCGCGGCGCGCGCTACCAGTTGAACCACGTCACCACCACCGCCAGCCAGGGCGTTACCGACGGCGTCAATGGCTGGACGCTGAGCGGCCAGAAACACGTGGTGCCGGCGGCCGACGAGGCCGACGCCTTCGTGCTGCCGGCGCGCATCAGCGGCGCGGCCGACAGCGCCGCCGGCATCGGCTTGTTTCTGGTCGAAAAAGGCGCCACCGGCGTCACCGTCACCGGCTACCCGACCCAGGACGGCAGCCGTGCCGGTGAGCTGATGTTGGTCAACGCCACCGCCACGCTGG
>JAYVDE010000281.1:0-14135 GCA_043749575.1 Burkholderiaceae bacterium
GCCGGCCTGGGCGGGTTGGTGGCGGCGCGCACCTCGCCGTCGGTGGCGGTCATCGTCACACCGATCAGCCTGGGCGGCGTGAACGTGGCCCGCATCGCCGTGCCCAAGGCCCATGCCGAGGTGGCCACCAGCGGCGGCGTCTACCTGCGCCGTCGCATCAAGCAGGACGGCACACCTGAATGCGCGCCGATGCTGCCGCACGACCGCGCCAGCCGTGCCGCGCACTTCGGGCTGGCCGATGCGTCGGCCCAGCCGGTGGCCGGCGCTGCGCTGACCGACCTGGACCCGCTGGAACGTGAGCGCCTGCGCCAGAGCGTGCAGCAGTACGGCGGCGACCGTGTGCTGTTGGATCTGGACGACGAGGCCCTGGACGGCGCGCTGGGCCTCACCGCGCGCCAGGCCGACGGCGCCCGCCTGCCCACGCTCACCGGCCTGCTGCTGGTGGGCCGCGAGCAATCGCTGCGCGACCTGCTGCCCACGCATGAGTTCGCCTTCCAAGTGCTGGCGCGCGAGGCGGTGGGCTTCAATGAATTTCGCCGCTTTCCGCTGCTGAAGGCGCTGGACTGGCTGGAGACCAACTTCCGCCCCTACAACCCCGAGGGCGAGATCCAGGTCGGCCTGTTCCGGGTGCCGGTGCCCAAGGTCGACCTGGGCGCCTTCCGCGAGGCGGTGGCCAACGCGCTGGTGCACCGCGACTACCACCGCCTGGGCGCGGTGCATGTGCGGCTGGACGACGACGGCCTGACCATCAGCAACCCGGGCGGCTTGGTGGACGGCGTGACGCTGGCCAACCTGCTGACCACCGAGCCGCGGCCGCGCAACCGGGCGCTCGCCGACGCGATGAAGCGCGTGGGCGTGGTCGAGCGATCCGGCCGGGGCGTCGACAAGATCTACCGCGGCATGCTGCGCTTCGGCCGGCCCGAGCCCGACTATCGGCGCACCGACGCGCAGAGCGTGGTGCTGCGGCTGGCCACGGTAGATGCCGACGAAGCCTTCCTGAAACTGGTGGTGGCCGAAGAAGGCCGCCGCGGAACGGCATTGCCCATCGACAGCCTGATCGCGCTGGCCGCGCTGCGGGAACTGAAGCGGCTGACCACTGAGGAACTGGCCGTCCACATCCAGCGCGACCCGGCCCAGGCCAAACGCACGCTGGAGGCGCTGCTGGAGGCTGGCCTGGTGCAGGCCCATGGCACCGCCAAAGGCCGCACCTACACACTGCCGCCCGGGGTTTACCAGGCCGATGGCGACAAGGCCGCCTACACGCGGCAGGCCGGGTTCAGCGCACTGCAGCATGAACAACTGGTGCTGAACTACGTGCGCCAGCATGGGACGATCCGCCGCAGCGAGGTGGTCGACCTGTGCCGCCTGACCGCGCCACAGGCACGCGACCTGCTGAAGCGTCTGAAGACGACTGGCCGGCTGATGCAGCAAGGTGAACGACGCGGCGCCCACTACACCCTGGCCGAGCGGGGCGCTGGGTGACGGGTGGTTATGGACGGATATGGACGGATATGGACGGTCTTTGGACCTGCCCCGCCGGGCTGAACCCCGATAGATCAACCACTTAGCGCAGGTCAGGGAGGCTTATGGGCTGGGAATTGGACGAGGTCGAGCGGCCCTTCGTCGAGCAGTTGCTCGGCATGGGCTGGCGCTATGTCGAAGGCAACCTCGATGCCCCACGAAGCACGGGCCGCGCCAGCTTCACCGACGTCATCCAGGAAGCCACGCTGCGCCGGCAACTGCACGCGCTGAACCTGGACGCCACGGGCCAGCCCTGGCTGGACGACGAACGCCTCGGCCAGGCGGTGGCCGCCATCACCCGCATTCCCGCCCATCGGCTGATGGAGGCCAACCGCGCCGCCACCGCGCTGCTGCTGGGCGGCATCACGGTCGAGGGCCTGCCGGGCTGGGACGGCGGCCGGGGCCAGACCGTCCACTTCATCGACTGGCTGCAGCCCGAGCGCAACGAGTTCACGGTGGTCAACCAGTACCGGGTGGACTGCCCGCCGGGCTACACCCGTGGCAAGGCCTTCATCGTGCCCGACCTGGTGCTGCTGGTGAACGGCATCCCGCTGGTGGTGGTGGAGTGCAAGAGCCCCAGCGTGCCCGAGCCGCTGGCCGACGCGGTGGACCAGTTGCGCCGCTACAGCAACCAGCGCAGCGCCAGCGCCGAGGTCGATGACAACGAAGGCAACGAGCCGCTGTTCCACACCAACCAGTTGCTGGTGGCCACCAGCTTCGACGAGGCGCGCGTGGGTAGCGTGGGCGCTGCGTTCCGCCACTACGCCGCCTGGAAAACGGTGGTGGGCGCCGATGGCCAGGGCACCGAGGCTGAGGTGGCCACTGCGCTGGGCACGGCCCAGTTGTCGGAGCAGCAGCGCCTGGTGGCCGGCTTGTTGGCGCCGGCCAACCTGCTGGACGTGGTGCAGCACTTCACCTTGTTCATGACCACCGAAGGCCAGACGGTGAAGGCGGTGTGCCGCTACCAGCAGTACCGCGCCGTCAACCGCGCCGCGCTGCGCCTGCGCACCGGCAAGACTCGCTTGCAGGACGGCGAGTTCGACCGCCGCGGCGGCATCGTCTGGCACACCCAGGGCTCGGGCAAGAGCCTGACCATGGTGTTCCTGATCCGCAAGCTGCGCACCGACCCGGCACTGCGCCGCTTCAAGGTGGTGGTGGTGACCGACCGCACCGATCTGGAAGACCAGCTCTCGGGCACCGCCGCGCTGACCGGCGAGACGGTGGACATCGCCACCTCGGCCGAGGCGCTGCGCAGCCTGCTGCGCCGCAAAGGGCCCGGCCTGCTGTTCGGCATGATCCAGAAGCAGCGTGGCGGTGATGCCGCCGGTGAGCCGGCGCTGCAGCGGGCTGATCTGCCCAAGGGTGTGCCAGCGCGCGAGCCGGCGCCGCTGGAGGTGTTGAACGAGGACGACAGCATCCTGGTGATGGTCGACGAGGCCCACCGCAGCCAGGCCGGCGACCTGCAGGCCGCGCTGCAGATGGGGCTGCCCAACTGCGCGCGCATCGGCTTCACCGGCACGCCCATCCTGATGGGCGACCGCAAGCGCACGCACGAGATCTTTGGCGAGTTCATCGACCGTTACACGATCCGCGAGGCCGAGGCCGACGGTGCCATCGTGCCCATCCTCTACGAAGGCCGCACGGCCCAGGGCGCGGTGAAAGACGGCGCCAGCCTGGACGACCTGTTCGAGGACTTGTTCCGCGAGCACACGCCCGACGAACTGGAGGCGATCAAGAAGAAATACGCCACCAAGGGTCTCATCTTCGAGGCGCCCGACCTGATCCGCGACAAGGCGCGCGACATGCTGCGCCACTACGTGACCCACATCCTGCCCAATGGCTTCAAGGCCCAGGTGGTGGCCTACAGCCGCCTGGCGGTGGTGCGCTACCTGGACGCCTTTGCCATAGCGCGCGACGAGCTGCTGGCGCAGGCCCGGGCGCTGAGTGCCGACGACAAAGGCATGGACGACGAGGCCCTGTGCCAGCGGCCGCTGGCGGTGCAGGCGCAGGTGCAGGCCTGGCGCTACCGTGCGCTGCTGGCGCGCATCGAGTTCACGCCCGTCATCTCGGGCAGCAACAACGACGACCCGGCTTGGAAGCCCTGGACCGATGGCGGCCCGCAGAAGGAGCGCATCGATCGCTTCAAAAGGCCGTTGCTGCACCCCGACGCCAGCAAGACTGACCCGCTGGCCTTCCTGATCGTCAAGTCGATGCTGCTGACCGGCTTCGATGCGCCGATCGAGGGTGTGATGTACCTGGACCGGCCGATCCGCGAGGCTGAACTGCTGCAGACCATCGCCCGCGTGAACCGCACCGGGCACGGCAAGAAGTTCGGCATCGTGGTCGACTACTTCGGGCTGGCGCACCACCTGAAGGAGGCGCTGAACGTCTACGCCGAAGACGACATTGCCGGCGCGCTGCAAAGCCTGCTGGACGAGGTGCCCGTGCTGCGTGACCGGCACCTGCGCGTGGTCGACCTGTTCCGCCGCCGCGGTGTCGAGAGCTTGGCCGACCACGAAGCCTGCGTCGAACTGCTGGCCGACGAGCGGCTGCGTGCAGAGTTTGCGGTCAAGCTGAAGGCCTTCCTCGACACGCTGGATGTCGTGCTGCCGCGACCCGAGGGCCTGCCGTTCGCGCCCGACGCCAAGTTGCTGGCCTTCATCTACGCCCGCGCCCGCAACCGGTACCGCGACACGCCGGTGCTGGGCAAGGACGTGGGCGCCAAGGTGCGCAAGCTGATCGACGACCATGTGATCTCGATGGGCGTCGACCCGAAGATCGCGCCGGTGTCGCTGACCGATGCCGACTTTGGCAACAAGCTGGCCCGCGAGCCGAACGATCGTGCCAAGGCGTCGGAGATGGAGCACGCCGTCCGCGCGCACATCCGCGAGCACCTGGACCAGGACCCTGTCGCCTACCGCAAGCTGAGCGAGCGGCTGCGTGAACTGCTGGACAAGCTGGGTGAGCAATGGGACGAACTGAGCCAGGCGCTGCGCGGGCTGGCCGACGAGATCCGCAACGGGCATGTGTCGCCGCCTGACGGCATGCCTGACCTGCCCGAGCACTACGGGCCGTTCCTGCGGCTGATGGCGGATGCAGCGGCCGACGATCGAGCACTGGGCGAGGCCGAGCGCCAACAACTGGTCGACCTGGCGGTGGAGGTGGTCGACACCATCGCAGCCGAGCTGACGCCGAACTTCTGGCGGCCGAACCGGCAGCCGGCGCAGGATGCACTGGCGTCCCAGGTCTTCTCGTGTTTGATGCAATCGCGCTTGATGCCGACGCCGCAAATCGAGGCGCTGGTCGACAAGCTGATGGCGCTGGCACGGGCCAACCATGACCGGTTGATGAAGTCATGAGCTTTCTGAGCGTCAACGACCTGCGGTTCGAAGTTCGACGAAGTGATCTGCGGCGAGCGCTGGAGATCACCGTGGACCGAGGCGGCGAACTGATCCTGTCGGCGCCGACGGAAGTGCCCGATGCCCGGCTGCGCGACTTCGTGCAGCGCAAGCGCATGTGGGTCTACAAGCAGCTGGCTCTCAAGGACGCGCTGACCCATGAGACCCCAGGCAAGGTTTTCACCGACGGGGAGGGTTTTGCCTACTTGGGCCGCAACTACCGGCTTCGGCTGGTGCCCGAGTCCGATGCTGCGGTGAAGCTGGTCGGTGGCCGGTTCGTCATGCCGAAGGCACTGGCCCGCGATGGACGTCAGCACCTGATCCGCTGGTATGCCGAGCGGGCAAGCCCTTGGCTGACGGGCAAAGTGGCCGCCTACGCAGCCCGGATGGAGGTACTGCCCGGGGGCGTGCGCGTGCAGGATCTTGGCTACCGCTGGGGCTCCTGCGGCAAGGGCGACCTGCTGTACTTCCACTGGAAGACCATCTTGCTGCCTGCGCGCATCGCCGAGTACGTGGTCGTGCATGAAATGGCGCATCTGCTGGAGCGCCACCACACGCCCGCGTTCTGGCGGCGGGTGGAGCGCGCAATGCCTGATGTGGAGGGGCGCAAGCAGTGGCTGCGCGAGCATGGCATGGCGGTCGAAGGCCTCTGACACCCACCGCCGCCGGACGGCAGCCGATCAAGCCCGCAAGGCTGCCGCCAGCGCCGCATTGAAAGCCTCGGCCGCCTCGAACTGCACCCAGTGGCCGGCCTGCGGCAGCAAGTCCAGCGACTGAAATCCGGGGGCGCTCGACAGCACCCGGCCGATCAGCGGCAGGCGATGGCGGTAGAGCACGTCTTCTGCCCCCCAGATGCCGTGCACCGGGCAGGCCAGCGTGGGCAGCACCGGCAGCAGCGCGGCGGTCAGCATCAGGCGGCGGCGGCGCAGCCGGTCGCGCTCGACATTGGCGGCGTGCAAGGCCACCGCCAGCGGCGTGGCCGACTCGTCGTGCGCCAGCATCAGCTGCAGCAGGTTGTGGCGATGCACCGCCACGCGGGCTTCACCGGCGAGCAGGGTGTCCCAGCGCCGCAGGTCCAGCGGCGGCAGCAACTCGGCGCTCAAGCCCGGGCTGCCGACCAGCACCAGCCGCGCCACCCGTGCGGGCCGGGCCTGGGCCCACAGGCCGGCCACCAGGCCACCGAACGAGAAGCCGACCAGGTCGACCGCCTGGTCGCCGATCAGGCTGTGCAAGCCGTGCTCCAGCCAGCCGGGCAGCACGTCGGCATCGTGGCCGTCGGGCGGCGGCGCTGAGTCACCAAAGCCGGGCAGGTCGGGCACCCACACCGCATGGCCGGCGTCGGCCAGCGCGGTGATGTTGCGCAGCCAGTGGGTCCAGCTGCCCGAGCCGCCGTGCAGCAGCAGCACCGGCCGGCCGCTGGCCGGGCCCCAGCGGTGCCAGACCAGCGCGCCGTCGCCGCAAGGGGTTGCCATGCGCTCGGCGCGCCGGCGCAGCGTCTCAACTTCTTCAAGAGGGTTCATGGCCGGAGTCTAAAAGGCCCCGCCCGGCGGCCGCCCGCCGCCGCTGGCGGCAGCGCTGCAGCAAGGTGCCGAGTCTTGCAAAACATTTGTTTCATTGAACTGTCTTGTAACGGCCCCCGACTTGCTTTATAAACACTTATACACTTATACACACAAACACCGAATTAACCATGAACACTGTCCGCTGGAACATCGCCGTCTCGCCAGACACCGACCAAGCCGTGCGCATGTACCTCGCAGGCCATGGCGGTGGCCGCAAGGGCGACCTATCCCGCTTCATCGAGGCGGCGGTGCGGGCGCACATCCTCGAACTGTCGGCCGAGCAAGCCAAGGCCGCCAACGCCGAGGTGAACGAAGCCGACCTCACCGCCATCGTTGCCGAGGCAGTCGAATGGGCGCGCTCGCGTGAACACTGATGCGCGTCGTCCTGGACACCAACGTCCTGCTCAGCGCGCTCATCTCGCCTCACGGTCCGCCCGACGTGATCTACCGCGCCTGGCGCGCCGCCCGGTTCGAGATCGTGACCTCGACAACCCAGCTCGACGAACTGCGGCGCGCCAGCCGCTATCCGAAGTTCAAGGCGGTGCTTCAACCGCATCGCGTCGGCGCGATGGTCAACAAGCTCCAGCGCGCTCTCGTTCTGGATCGCCTGCCCACTGACATCGAAGCTGACGACCCCTTCGACGCGTTTCTGCTGGCGATGGCCATCGCTGGCGACGCCGACTACCTGGTCACCGGCGACCACCGCGCCGGACTCCTGCACCGCAGGGACATCGTGCGCACCCGGATCGTCACACCGGCTGCGTTCTGCGCCGAAGCACTTTGACCCGCGATGCCCGTCGATTTCTGACGCCCGCTCACCGCTTACTTCCACCAGGTTCCCGCCATGCAAGTGCTTCGCGTCCATGACTTCGACGCCCAACCCCGCCTCGACAGCGTGCCCAGCCCCAGCCCGGGGCCGGGTGAAGTGCGCTTGTCGGTGCAGGCTTGCGGCGTGTCGTTTTTCGACTTGCTGATTGCCCGCGGCGCCTACCAGTGGCGGCCGCCGCTGCCCTTTGTGGTCGGCAGTGAATTTGCCGGCGTGGTCGACGCGCTGGGCGAAGGCGCCGACGCCAGCTTCGCGCTGGGCGACCGGGTCTGTGGCACCGCTTCGATCGGCGCCTGGGCGCAGCAGCTGTGCTTGCCGGTGGCGGCGCTGCAGGCCGTGGCGCCGCAGGCTTCGATCGAAGAGGCCGCCGTGCTCAGCACCCCTTACGGCACGGCCTTGTACGGCTTGCGCGAGCGCGGCCGGCTGCAGCCTGGCGAAACCGTGCTGGTGCTGGGCGCCACCGGCAGCGTGGGTTATGCCGCGGTGCAGTTGGCGCGGACGCTGGGGGCGCGGGTGATCGGCGCGGTGACCGGTGCCGCCAAATGTGCGGCCGCGCTGCAGGCCGGTGCCCAGGAGGTGGTCGACCTGGCCGACGGCGGCTGGAAAGACCAGGTCAAAGCGCTGGCCGGGCCGGGCGGCGTCGACCTGGTGTTCGACCCGATCGGCGGCGCGGCGATGGACACCGCCTTTCGCACCCTGGGCTGGGGTGGCCGCCACCTGGTGGTCGGTTTTGCCAGCGGCCAGATCGGCAGCCTGCGTGGCAACCTGACGATCGTCAAGGGCGCGTCGCTGGTCGGTGTCGACCTGCGGCAATTTCGGGAACGCGAGCCCGAGGCCGCGCGCCGCTTGCTGCAGGACGTGGCCGCACTGCACCGCGACGGCCGCATCCAGCCGCTGGTCGCCGCCCGATTCCCGATCACCAGGCATGCCGAAGCCTTTGCGCTGGCACAGGCCCGCGACACGGTGGGCCGGGTGCTGCTGCTGCCTTGACGCGGCCGGTCGGCCGGTCGGAACGTCAGCGCGGCGCCGGCCGTTGAAGGCGATCCTCAGCCCAGCGGCGTCACTTCCAGCCCGGGCAAGTTGCCGGTCTTGCGCCATTCGTCGAGCAGGCGGATGAACGCGTTCGGGCCGCGCCAGAACTGCGAGTTGCGCTCGCTGCGCGCGTCGGGCTGGCCTTCGTTGTTGTAATAGCCCGGCGTGCATTCGGCCAGGAAGGCGCGGCGGCCCTGCGCGTACTTGACGATGGTGGCCACCCAATCACTTTCGGCTTGCGCCGTGGCTTCGAGCGTGCGCAGCCCGCGCCCCTTGACCTCGCCCAGGATATGGGCGATGTGGCGCGACTGTTCATCGAGCATGTGCTGGAAGTTGGCGCTCTGGCCGGACTGCTGGTTGGTCATCACGAACAGGTTGGGAAAACCGCGGCTGAACAGACCGTGGAAGGTGCTGGCGCCTTGCCGCCACTTCTCGGTCAGCGTCAGGCCATCGCGGCCGCGCACCTCGAAACCCAGGCGCTGGGTGAAATCGGTGCCGACCTCGAAGCCGGTGCCGAAGATCAGGCAATCGAGTGGGTACTCGCGCCCGCCGACCACCACGCCGCGTTCGGTGATGCGCTCGACGCCCTGGCCTTGGGTGTCGACCAGCTGCACGCCAGGCCGGTTGAAGGTGTCGAGGTACTGGTCGTGGAAACACGGCCGCTTGCAAAATTGGTTGTACCAGGGCTTCAGCGCATCGGCGGTGGCGGGGTTCTTGACCACCGCATCGACCCGCGCGCGCACCCGCTGCATCTTGTGGAAGTCGGCCTGCTGGATCAGCGCCTCGGTGTCGAGCACCGGCGCATGGGTGGCCGCGGTGGCCGCGCTGGCCGGTTGGCGGCGCGCGGCGAGCAAGATGTTGGTGATCAGGTCGGTCCAGCCGTCGTTGACCAGGTCGACCTCGAAGCGGCCGCCCGAGATCACGGTGGTGAAGTTGTCCATCCGCGCACGCTGCCAGCCGGGCTGCAGGCTGGCGGCCCAGGCCGGGTCGGTGGCGCGGTCGTTGCGCACATCCACCGATGACGGGGTGCGCTGGAACACCAACAACTCCTTGGCGCCCGCGCCCAGGTGCGGCACACATTGCACCGCGGTGGCGCCGGTGCCGATGATGCCGACCCGTTTGTCCCGCAGGCCCGTCAACCCGCCGCTTGAGTCGCCGCCGGTGTAGGCGTAGTCCCAGCGGCTGGTGTGAAAGCTGTGGCCCAAGAAACTGTCGACGCCCGGGATGCCGGGCAGCTTGGGCCGGTTCAACGGGCCGCCGGCCAGCACCACGAAGCGCGCGCGCAGCACGTCGCCGCGGTCGGTGGTGACCTGCCAGCGCGCCGCATCGTCGTGCCAGCTCATGTCGGTGATCACGGTCTGGAACAGCGCCGACCGGTAGAGGTCGAAGTGGCGGCCGATGCGCTGTGAATGCGCCAGGATCTCGGGCGCGCGCGCGTACTTCGAGCTCGGCATGTAGCCGGTCTCTTCGAGCAGCGGCAAGTAGATGTAGCTCTCGGTGTCGCAGGCCGCGCCGGGGTAGCGGTTCCAGTACCAGGTGCCGCCGAAATCGCCGCCTTTTTCGATGATGCAGACATCGTCGTAGCCGGCCGCACGCAGCCGCGCCGCCGCCAGCAGGCCGCCGAAGCCACCGCCCACGACCAGCACCTCGACCTCGCGCAGCACGGCATCGCGCTGGAAACCCGGGGCGACATAGGGGTCGTCCTGGTAGTGGGCGAACTGGCCGGCGATCTCGACGTACTGCGCGCTGCCGTCAACACGGACACGCCGCTGGCGCTCGACCTCGTAGCGCGCACGCAAGGCCGCCGGGTCGAAGCCGAGCAGGTCTTCGGGAAGGGTCGGCGTCACAGGGTCTGCCATCGGTTCTGCTATCAGGTCTGCCATCGGGTCGCTCCGTACGGTTTGGGGCGGGTCGAAGGGGACTCACGGCCCTCGCGACTCGCGCATGAAAACGCTCGACTTTAGGGTCTGGCGGCGGCCGCTGGCTTGCGCACACTGGTCGCCGAGGTGCGCGATGGGGCTGATGCCAGCGGCTTCGTCGCTTCGGACGATGGGCCTGGCGGCGGCCAAACGGCAAGATCGGAGCCCGCCAGGGCAGGTCGGCCCGACGGTCACGCGCCGACTGTCACGCGCCATCCCGTGGCCCCCACCACGCCGCATCCGAGCCCCCGTCGAGGCCCCCGCATGAGCCATTCCGGAACCGATTCCACCGCCGCCGCAACCGCTGCCACACCCGCTGCTACCACGCCGCCCGGCGCCAACCCCGCCTATCCCGGCAACCCGGCCAGCTCTGGCGCTGCCAGCGCCGGCCAGTCCCGCTCGCCGCTGGCCGGGCTGCGGGTGGTCGACCTGAGCACCGTGGTCTTCGGCCCCTACTGCACCCAGACCCTGGCCGACCTGGGCGCCGACGTGATCAAGATCGAGCCGCCCGAGGGCGACACGGTGCGCGTCATCGGCACGCCGGCGCACACCCCCGGCATGGGCCCGGTGTTCCTGCGGCTCAACCGCGGCAAGCGCTCGGTGGTCTGGGACATGAAATCGCCCGCCGGCCGCGCCGCCCTTGAGAAACTGCTGGCCACCGCCGACATCCTGGTGCACAACATCCGCCCCGAGGCCGTCGCCCGGCTGGGCCTGGACTACGACACGGTGCGCGCGCTGCGGCCCGACATCATTTACGTGCACTGCACCGGCTTTGGGCTGGCTGGGCCTTATGCCGGGCTGCAGGCCTATGACGACGTGATCCAGGCCGCCTCGGGCGCGGCCGCGCTGCTGCCCCGGGCCGACGGCAACCCGCGGCCGCGCTACCTGCCGATGTTGTTCGCCGACAAGGTCTCGGGCCTGCACGCCACCTATGCCGTGCTGGCCGCGCTGGTGCACCGGCTGCGCACCGGCTGCGGCCAGCATGTCGAGGTGCCGATGTTCGAATCGATCGCCAGCTTCAACCTGGTCGAGCACCTGTGCAACGCGACCCTGGTGCCGCCCACCGGCGACTGGGGCTACGCCCGCCAGCTGGACCCCACCCGCCAGCCGATGCGCACCAGCGACGGCTGGATCTCGGTCGCGCCCTATGTCGACGATCGCTGGCAGCGTTTCTTCCAGGCCGTCGGCCGGCTCGATGTGTTCGAGCGGCCGTCACTGGCCGACAAGAACCTGCGGCGCCAGAACATGTCGGAGATGTACCTGTTGATGACCGACTTGATGCCCTCGCGCAGCACGGCCGATTGGCTGGCACTGTTCAAGCAGATTGCGGTGCCGGCGATGGCCGTCAACGACATCGGCGGCCTGAAGGACGACCCACACCTGCAGGCCGTGGGCCTGTTCAACGAGCGCCAGCATCCCACCGAAGGCGCTTACCTGGAGGTGCGCCAACCGGTGGTCTTTGGCGGCTGCACGCTGCCCGAACTGCGCCACGCGCCACAGCTGGGCGAGCACAGCGACGAGCTGCTGCGCGAGCTGGGCCTGCTGCCGGCCGACCCGCCACCGCCCGACGCCCGCTGAGCCCGCTGGCCGCGCGCCACCACGCCACCACGCCATCACCGCGCGCCGCCATCATGCACAGCCACCACGCGCCGCCATCACGCGCCGCCCACCCAGCGCGCACCCCGCATCACCAGGAGCCCCCGCGATGCCCGAACAAAGCTTCATCGAGATCGTGCAACAGCAAGCCCGCAACAAGCCGCAGGCCCTGGCCTACCGCTGCGGCGAGCGGCGCTGGACCTTCGCCGACATCGAACACGACAGCAACCGCATCGCCAACGCCTTGGCCGCGATGGGCATCGTGGCGGGTGACCGGGTCGCCGCGCTGACCAAGTTCCATGTGCCAGCGCTGCTGCTGACGCTAGCCGCCGCCAAGCTGGGCGCCGTGTGCATGCCGGTGAACTGGCGGCTGGCGCCGGGCGAGCTGCGCTACATCGTCGACCACGGCGGCGCCAAACTGATGCTGGCCGACCGCGGCTTCCTGCCGCTGGTCGACCGCGCCGGCATGCCCAGCCTGCAGCAAGTGGTGGTGACCGACGGCGCCCACGAGGGCCTGCCCGACTTCGAGGCCTGGTTTGCCGGGGGCGCGGCCAGCTTCAACGCGGTGGCGGCCCGCCCCGAAGACCCGCTGCTGCAGCTGTATTCGTCGGGCACCACCGGCCTGCCCAAAGGCGTGGTGCTGTCGCATGCCGGCCTGGCCTACAACTGCCGGCTGGGGGTCGAGGTCTGGGGCGTCACCGAAGCCAGCGTGATCGGCAACGCGCTGCCCACCTTCCACATCGCCGGCGCCAACATGGCGCTGTTTGCGCTCTACAGCGGCGCCACCGGCGCCTGTTACCCCGACTTCGACCCCGCCGCCTACATAGCTGCGATCGGCCAGCATGGCATCAGCCACACCTTCGTGGTGCCGGCGATGATCTTGTTCATGCTGCAGTCGCCCCAGGTGCACCAGGGCGATTTCCGCAGCCTCCAGCTGATGGCCTACGGCGGCTCACCGATCAGCGACCGCGTGCTCACCGACGCGATGGCCGTCTTCGGCTGCGGCCTGATGCAGGTCTACGGCTTGACCGAAATCGCCGGCTCGGCCACCTTTCTGCTGCCCGCCGACCACCAGACCAGCGGGCCCAAGGCCAAGTTGCTGCGCTCGGCCGGCCAGCCGATCCCGGGCGCGCGGATTCGGGTGATCGACCCCGCCACGCTGCAAGATCTGCCCGATGGCCAGACCGGCGAGGTGTTGATCGAATCGCCCGGCAACATGATCGGCTACTGGCGCAACCCCGAGGCCACGGCCGCCGCCTTCCCCGAAGGCCGCAACGCCAACGGTGGCTGGTTCCGCAGCGGCGACGGGGGTTATCTTGACGGCGGCTACCTCTACATCAATGACCGCATCAAAGACATGATCATCTCGGGCGGCGAAAACATCTACCCCGCCGAGATCGAGAACACGCTGATGCAGCACCCCGACGTGGCCGACGGCGCAGTGATCGGCGTGCCCGACGCCACCTGGGGCGAAAGCGTCAAGGCTTGCGTCGTGCGCCGCCCGGGCAGCAGCACCCCCGAGCGCGAGATCATCGACTGGCTGCGCGAGCGCCTGGCGCACTACAAATGCCCCAAGTCGATCGACTTCGTCGAGGCCCTGCCGCGCAACCCCAGCGGCAAGCTGCTCAAGCGCATCCTGCGCGAGCCGTACTGGCAGGGCAGGGCGCGCGGCGTGCATTGAACGCCGCCTCGCGCCACCGTGCCCCAGCAAACTTCCATCGGTGACCACCATGACCCCCGAAAACATCCTGAGCCACCTCGACCGCGCTGAGCGCTGGCCCGAAAACGCCGGCAGTGGCTTGGCCGACCTGCCGCAGGCCTACCAGGCGGCGCTGGCCGTTCGTGCGCTGCGCCTGGCCCGCGGCGAAGTGCCACGCGGCTACAAGGTCGGCTTCACCAACCGCACGATCTGGTCGCGCTACAACGTCTTTGCGCCGATCTGGGGCCTGGTCTGGAACACCACGCTGAGCTTTTGCGACGGTGCCGGACGGGTCTCTCTGGCCCACACCTGCCAGCCGCGGCTGGAGCCCGAGGCGGTCTTCGGCTTCAAAGCCACACCGCGCCCCAACGCCAGCCTGCAAGACCTGTTCGAGGCGCTGGACTGGGTGGCGCCGGGCTTTGAGATCGTGCAGTCGCACCGGCCCGATTGGAAGTTCAACGCCGCGCAGGCCGTGGCCGACGGTGGCCTGCATGCCCATTTGCTGATCGGCCCCCGCCAACCGGTGGCCGCGCTGGCGCGCGACGCCGAGCACCTGCACCAGTTGCTGGCTGGCGCCCGGCT
>JAYVDE010000282.1:0-5517 GCA_043749575.1 Burkholderiaceae bacterium
AAAGCGCCGAGAGTAGCGCCTGCAATTCGGCCATGGTGTGCACCACCCGGTCGGCACCGGCCTCGTGCAGCTGCGCGGCGGGGGTCATCGCGGCAAAGCCGATCGCCTGCATGCCGGCCGCCTTGGCCGCGCGGATGCCGGTGGGCGTGTCCTCGACCACGCTGGTGTGGCGCGGGTCGGCGCCCAGCTGGCGCGCGGCATGCAGGAACAGGTCGGGCGCGGGTTTGGGCTGCAACACATCGTCGGCGGTGAAGATCCGGCCCGCCAACTGGGCCGCAAAGCGGACCAGCAGGCCGGTGTGGCCCAGCGTGAAATCGACCTTGGCGCGGTTGCCGTTCGAGGCCACGCAGCACGGCACGGTCAGCGCCGCCAAGACCTGGTCCACACCCGGCACCTGCGTCAACTCGGCCTCGAAGACGGCCCGGCTGCGGCGGCCAAACTCGGCCGCAAAGTCTGCCGGCGGCGCGGCGCCCAGCAGCGTGGTGATGCGCGCCAGGCAAGCCGCCAGCGAGGTGCCGATGAAACGCTCGACCGTCTGCTGCGGGCTGATGGTGGCACCCAACTCGATCAGCATGGCGTGCAAGACGCGGTGGCTGAGCCGCTCGCTGTCGACCAGCACGCCGTCGCAGTCGAAGATCACCAGCGCCGGCCCGGCCCGGGGCCGCGGTGCGGCAATTGGGTGGCGCGCCACCGTCACCGGGCGTTGGCGGCGGCGCTGCTGCGCAGCACGCAGCGCTGGGCCTGGCAGATCGCGCCCGGGTCGGCGACATAGAGACAGTTCGACACCATGCCGCTGGCCTCCTGGCGCTGTTTCTGAAGGACAGCCAGCTCATCGGCCCAGGGTTGCAGGCGTTCGAGCCGGGCTGTCGCGGTGGACCAGGCCCACCACTGCTGCGGCCCGCCGCAGGCCTTGTGGCCGATGGCCAGGCTGCGGCACTGCGCGTCGTGGCTGCAGCGGGCGTCGCCGATCTCGGTGCGCAGCTTGGCCAGCAGCGCGGCCTCATCTTCCGGGGCCATTGCCGGGGCCACCGGCTGGGCCTGGCACGCGCTCATGCACCCGCTCACCAGCAGCAGCATGGCCCAGCCGACCCGGCGCAGACCTGCCCGGTGCCGCGCCGCCAGCCGGGCACTGGCCAGCCTGATGCGTTGGAGGGGAAAGTTCATCGCAACAATCCTTGCAGCCCGGGGTCGGGCTGCCGGCCACCATCTTGCCCCAGCCTCGTCGCGAGCCTGTTGCGCCACCTCAGCGCCACCGCTGCGCCACCGCAGCGCCCACCGGCTCGACCACCGGCCAACCCGCCCGCGGGCCCGCCGCCAGCGGCGGGCGCCGGCCCGAGGCATCATCCCGCCCATGATCCCCTTGTCCGTACTCGATCTCGCACCCATCGTCGAAGGCAGCACCGCCGCCGAATCACTGCGCCACACCCTGGCGCTGGCGCGCCATGCCGAAAGCCTGGGCTACCGCCGCTACTGGCTGGCCGAGCACCACAACATGGACGGCGTCGCTTGCTCGGCCACCGCGGTGCTGATCGGCCATGTGGCCGGCGGCACCAAAACCATCCGCGTCGGCTCGGGCGGCGTGATGCTGCCCAACCACGCACCGCTGGTCATCGCCGAGCAGTTCGGCACGCTGGCCACGCTGTACCCCGGCCGCATCGATCTGGGGCTGGGCCGCGCGCCCGGCACTGACCAGCTGACCGCCCGCGCGCTGCGCCAGAACCTGGTGCGCGACGAAGACGCCTTTCCGCAAGACGTGGTCGAACTGCAGGCCTACCTGGCCGACGCCAAGCCCGGCCAGGCGGTGCGGGCGATTCCCGGCATGGGCACGCATGTGCCGATCTGGTTGCTGGGCAGCAGCCTGTACAGCGCGCAGCTGGCGGCCTATTTGGGCCTGCCGTTTGCCTTTGCCTCGCACTTTGCGCCCGAGATGCTGCTGCAAGCGTTGGACATCTACCGCAGCAGCTACCGGCCGTCGGCCGATTGGCCCCAAGCGCATGCGATGGTCGGCATCAACGTGGTCGCTGCCGACACCGACGACGAGGCGGCGCGGCTGTTCACCTCGATCCAGCAGCGCTTCCTGGGCATGCAGCGCGGCGTGCGCGGGCCGCTGCCCCGGCCGATCGCCGCGGCGGAGATGGACACGCTGTGGAACCCGCGTGAAAAGACCGCCGTGGCCCGCATGCTCAGCGCCAGCGCGGTGGGCGGGCCGGCCACGCTGCGCCAGCAGCTGGCGGCCATCGTCCTGCAGACCGGTGCCGACGAATTGATCGTCGCCGGCGCGATCCACGACCACACGGCGCGCCTGCATTCCTATGAATTGCTGGCTGAGCTTGGCCGCGCCATGTGAGTCCGCAGGCGCGAAAGCGCTGCGGGGGCGGACTCAGCCGACGCCGGGCCGCCCCAAGGCGGCTGAGCGCCCCCTTGGGGGGCAGGCGCGAAGCGACGTGGGGGCCAACATCTCAGCCGACGCCGGGCCGCCCCAAGGCTGTATTCAGCCTTTCAATTCCTGCTGCAAGGTGGCGATCCACTGGGCCTGCCACTGTGGCCGGGCGAACAGATAGCCCTGGTACTCGTCGACCCCCATCGCCCGCAGCAGCGCAAACTGCGCTTCGGTCTCCACGCCCTCGGCCACCGTGCTCAGGCCCAGGTTGCTGCACAGCCGCACCAGGCCCTCCAGCATCACCCGCGACTTGGGCGAGCGGTCCAGGTCCATCACGAAGCTGCGGTCGATCTTGACCTTGTGGAACGGCAGGTTGCGCAAGTGGCTCAGCGACGAGTAGCCGGTGCCAAAGTCATCCAACGCCAGCTTGAAACCATGCCGGCGCAGCCGCACCAGCAGCTTCTCGACATGGCCGATGTCGGTGACCAGGGCCGATTCGGTCAGCTCCAGCTCGATCTGCGACGGCGCCACCCCGTTGTGCTGACAGGCGTGCAGCACCGTGCGCTCCAGGTCGGGCCGCAGCAGCTGGCGCGGGCTCAGGTTGACGGCCACGCTGGCATCGCTGCCCAGTGCACGCACCTCGTTGGCGATGCGCGCGGCCGCATGCAGGGCGTGCCGGCCCATCAGCGGGATCATGCCGATCTGCTCGGCGATCGGGATGAACTCGACCGGTGACACCGGGCCGAACTCCTCGGTGGTCCAGCGCATCAACAGCTCGGCGCCGGTGGTGCGGCCGGCGGCGTTGACCTTGGGCTGCACGACAAAGTGGAAGGCGTTGCGCTCGGCATCGCTGCGCACCAGGCTTTGCAGCCGGCTGCGGCGCTGGACCCCGTCGTCCAGCTTGGGCGCATAAATCACCAGGCAGTTGCGACCCTGCGCCTTGGCGGCGTACATGGCGGCATCGGCGCGGCGCAGCAACAGCGTGGCGTCGACGCCATCTGCGGGAAAGTTCACCGCACCGATGCTGGGCGTCACCGACAGCCGGTGGCCGTCGATATGGAACGGCTGGCCCAGCGTGGCGATGACCAGTTGCGCGCCTTCGCGCAGCTGGTAGTCGTCGCCACCATCGGGCAGCACGATGACAAACTCGTCACCGCCCCAGCGGCCGATGAAGGCCTGCGGCAGCGCGTTGCGCAGCCGCTCGGCGGCTTGCTGCAGCAACAAGTCACCGGCGCGGTGGCCGAACGAATCGTTGACCGCCTTGAAGCCGTCGAGGTCGACGAACATCAGCGCAAACGCCGGGCCATCGAGGCGCGCCACCCGGGCCGTCAGGTGCTGGTTGATGGCCGCACGGTTGGCCAGCCCGGTGAGGCTGTCGAACAGCGCCATGCGCTCCAGCGCCTGCTCGGCGCGGCGGCGCTCGCTGATGTCGCGCAGCGCCACCAGGTGCTGCTGCGGGCTGCCGGGCCGCGCCTCGATGCGGGTGATGGCCACCTCGAAGGCGCGGTCGCCGGCTTGGTCGTGCAAACACGCCTCGCCGCGCCAGGGCCCGGGCTGCGTGATGTCGGGCACGAAGCGCAGCAGGTTCTGCAGGTGCTGGCCGGCCATGCCGCCATTCTCCAGCCCCATCAGCGCCTCGAAGGCGGCGTTGGCCTGCACCACCGTCCAGCCGTCCTGCACCACCACCAGCGCGTCCAGCGTGCTGGCGAAGGCGTGCGCCATCAGCTGGCGCAACTGCTCGGCCTCGTGCTGGTCGGACACATCGCGGATGGTGCCGGTGACCTGCAACGCCCGACCGAGCCCGTCGCGCTGCAGCGCCCGGCCACGGATGTGCAGCCAGTGCCAGCCGCCGCTGTGGCGGAGGCGAAATTCCAGGTCGATGTGGCCCGATTCGTTGTCGGCGTGCCGATCAAGTTCGCTGCGCACCATCAACTGGTCGGCGCTGTGCAGGCGTGCCAGCAACTGGTCGATCGTGGCCGTGTTGATCGGCAACGGCTGGCCAGCCACCTCCAGGCCGGTGATCTTGACCTGCGAGGCCGCCAGATCCCATTCCCAGATGCCCTCGCCGGTGGCCCACAGCGCCAGGTTCAGCCGCCGCTCCGAATCCTTGGCACGCTGCAGCACACCCCACAGCTCGCGGCTCTTTTCGGTCAGCAGCTGTTCGGCCGCCTTGCGGGCGCTGCGCTCACGCTCGGCGCGCCGCAACAAGGCCGCCAGGTCGGCGGGCATGGCCGCGGGCGCAGGCGCGATGTCCTCCGGGATGATGCAGCCGGTGACAGCACCGGGTGCGTAGGGTGCGTTCAAGGGGCCCGCTTGACCAGGCTGAACAACACGCCCGCGCCCTGCGGCCCGTCATGCGGCGCGTGGCCGATGTCGCAGGGCTCGCCGTAGTGCACGGCCGCCTGCTCCAGCAAGCCCTGGGCGAGTTGCTCCATCGCGCGCGGCGACTGGTAAAACAAGCGCAACTCGCGGTCGTCACGCGACAGCACCGTGAAACTGGGCAGCGCGGCTTGGTCGTAGAGCTTGCGCACCTCGACGTGGATCTCGTCGTGGATCGACGCGACAAAGTCGAACAGGTTGCCGTGGCGCGCGAACATGTCGCCATGGGCTGCGACAAACCGGTGCAGTAAGTGGCCGCCAAAGGTACGCACCAGGTCGGGCGCCGGCACACCGGTCTGGCGCGACAACGCGCCGACCATCGCCACCATTTCCTCGTGCGGGTAGTAGCCCACGGCGGTGTAGGCCCCACCATGGGGCGCCGCCACTTCGTCGATGACAGCGTCGGCGATTTCCGGCGAAAACTTTTCTTCGACCAGCTCGACGAATTCGGTGAACACGAGACCCAGCATGAACGCTCTCCGTAGGCAGTGATGGTACCGAAGATGCTAAACAGATCGCTGCCGATCCATCCGTCGAGACGCGGCGATAACGTGCCCTTTTCGGCGCTTAACGGCGCCGCCGCCGCACGGCCGGCGTTTCAGGTCGGCGCGCGGCGGCGGTCAACTGATCAAGCGGCGTGGCGCCATCAATCGCGCGGCGCAGCTCAGCTGATCGCCCGCCGCGCGTTGGCGAACATGCGCCGCCAGGCGCTGGGCGCCGACACGTCGCCGCCGTGCCAGCTCATCTGCACGTTGCGG
>JAYVDE010000283.1:0-5511 GCA_043749575.1 Burkholderiaceae bacterium
CAACGCCGCAGACCGCCCAAAACAGGGATGACCGCGCCGTGAGGGACTTGTTCAGCGTTGCCTTAGGTATAACATTGGTTATAACTTCATCGGAGCCCCGCCATGCATGCCCTCAAGCTCACCCAGATTGGCAATTCGGTCGGCGTCATCCTGCCCAAGGAGGTGCTGGCGCGGCTGAAGCTGGAGAAGGGCGACATGCTCTACCTCACCGACAGCCCGGACGGCATGCGCATCACGCCGCACGATCCGGTCTTCGAAGACCAGATGCTGGCGGCGCGGGACATCATGAAATCTCGTCGCGGGGTGCTGCGCGAGCTGGCCAAGTAGCGCCATGGCGGCCAATCAGACTTGGGTCTGGATCGACTTGGCGGTCATCCTGGCGGTGCATGACGAACAGTTGGCCGAACATGGCGGCGCGGCCGGCCTGCGCGATGCCGGGCTGCTCGAATCGGCGCTGGCGCGCCCGCGCAACCTGGCCCACTATGGTGGTCCAGACGCCTGCGAACTGGCCGCCGCCTATGCCTTCGGATTGGCCAAAAACCATCTCTTCATCGACGGCAACAAGCGGTCGGCGTTCGTTGCCGCCGAGTTGTTTCTGGTGCTCAACGGCTGGCAGCTGAACGCCCGTGACGAGGCTTGCGTCATGGTGATGCTGAGCCTGGCCGGCGGCGAGATCGATGAAGGCGGGTTCGCGAATTGGCTGCGCCTGCATGCCGCACGCCGCCCAATGCCCCAACCCTGATCAAGATGACTACCTTCCTCGACGACCCCCGCCACGACCGCGAAGCGGGGTCGGCTGACGCCACCCTGGACACCACCCGCATCGACGACACCCGGATCGCCGCGGTGCGTGCGCTGGTCTCACCGGCCGTGCTGCTGGAAGAACTGCCCGTCACCGCCGAGATCGAGGCGCTGGTCGAAGCCACCCGCGACGCCATCGGCGCGGTGCTGCAGGGCCGCGACGACCGGCTGGTGGTGGTGGTCGGCCCCTGCTCGATCCACGACCATGCGCAGGCGATGCACTATGCGCAGCTGCTCAAACCCGTGGCCGACGAACTGGCCGGCGAGTTGATCGTGGTGATGCGGGTCTATTTCGAGAAGCCGCGCACCACGGTGGGCTGGAAGGGCTACATCAACGACCCGCGGCTGGACGGCAGTTTCCGCATCAACGAAGGCCTGCGCCGGGCGCGTGAATTGCTGCTGGAGATCAACGCGCTGGGCCTGCCGGCAGGCACTGAATTTCTCGACTTGCTGAGCCCGCAGTACGTCAGCGACCTGATCGCCTGGGGCGCCATCGGTGCCCGCACCACTGAGAGCCCGAGCCACCGCCAGTTGGCGTCGGGCCTCAGCTGCCCGGTCGGCTTCAAGAACGGTACCGACGGCGGTGTGCAGGTGGCCGCCGACGCGCTGGTCTCGGCCGCCGCGCCACATTCCTTCATGGGCATGACCAAGATGGGCGTGGCGGCGATCTTCGAAACCCGCGGCAATGCCGATGGCCATGTCATCCTGCGCGGCGGCAAGACGCCCAACTACGACACCGCCCATGTCGAAGCTGCCTGTGCCGTGCTGCGCAAGGCCGGCCTGCGCCAGCAGCTGATGGTCGACTGCTCACACGCCAACTCGGCCAAGCAGCATCGCCGCCAGATCGACGTCGCCGCCGATATCGCCTTCCAGGTGGCTGGCGGTGAGCGCCGCATCGTCGGCGTGATGGTCGAGAGCCACCTGCACGAAGGCCGGCAGGATCTATTGCCCGGCGTCACCTTGAAGCCGGGTGTCTCGATCACCGATGCCTGCATCGCCTGGGACGACACCGTGCCGCTGCTGCGCAGCTTGGCCGAGTCGGTGCAGCAACGCCGGGCCACAGCATGAGCACCGCGCCGCGTCCGTTCAAAATCCCCGAGAGTGTGTTGGTGGTGATCCACACGCCGGCCTTCGAGGTGCTGCTGATCGAGCGCGCCGACAAACCGGGCTTCTGGCAGAGCGTGACCGGCAGCAAGGATGCGCCCGACGAACCGGCCGAGCAGACCGCCATTCGCGAGGTGGCCGAGGAGACCGGCATCGTGATCTGCGACCCGGCCGTGGCCCCGCAGGTGCCCCGATCAGCGCTGCGCGACTGGGGCTTGCGCAACGTCTATGAGATCTACCCGGTCTGGCGCCACCGTTATGCGCCGGGTGTCAGCCACAACACCGAGCATGTTTTTGGCTTGAGCGTGCCCCCCGGCACGCCGGTGGTGCTGGCGCCGCGCGAACACCTGAACTTCATCTGGCTGCCTTGGCGCGAGGCGGCTGACCGCTGTTTTTCGCCCAGTAACGCCGAGGCGGTGCTGCACCTGCCGCGGCTGGCCGTCTAAAGGAAGCCGTCGATGCGCAGCACCCCTTTCAGCCTCTCGCGCGTGTCGGCTGCCGGCCGCGCCAGCGGCTTCGCAGGCCAGGTGCTGCGGGTGGCCACGTACAACATCCACAAGGGTGTGCGCGGCATCGGGCCGCGCAAGCGGCTGGAGATTCACAACCTGGGGCTGGGCATCGAGGCGCTGGATGCCGACCTGGTCTGCCTGCAGGAGGTGCGGCTGCACCACCAGCGCGATGCCAAGCATTTCCAGCGCACGCTACTGGGCTGGCCCGAGGGCGGCCTGGCCGACTACCTGGCGCCCGAGGGCTACGAGGTGGCCTACCGCACCAACGCCACCACCCGGCATGGCGAGCATGGCAACGCGCTGCTGTCGCGCTGGCCGATGGGCGACATCGGCCACCACGATGTCAGCGACCACCGCTTCGAGCAGCGCGGCCTGCTGCACGTGCCGGTGTTGTGGCAGGGTGTCGAGGTGCATGCGGTGGTTGCCCACTTGGGCCTGATCCATGCCAGCCGGGTGCGCCAGATCGAGCGCTTGGCGGCTTTCATCGCCAACGAAGTGCCCCCTGGCGCGCCGCTGCTGGTGGCCGGTGATTTCAACGACTGGGGCGAAAAGCTCGACGGCCCGATGAGCACCGTGGGCCTCCAGCGCGCCCGTGCCGGCAGCGAGCGGGCACAGCGCACCTTCCCGTCGGCGGTGCCGCTGTTTGCGCTCGACCGCGTCTACACCCGCGGCCTGGCCTGCCTGTCGGCCACCGTGCCGCGCAGCAGCGGATGGGCCCGCATGTCCGACCACCTGCCGCTGCTGGTGGAGCTGGCGCTGGATTGAGCCGGCGGTCGGCGCACCCGCTTTCCGCACCCAATCTCCGCACTCGCTCTCCGCACCCACATCGACACCCGCACCCGCACCACCGTGCTGAACCCGCCGCCTGCCCCGCTGATCGACACTGCCGCGCGGCGGGCGCTGCCAGTGCTGTCGGGTGGCAACCAGGTGCGCCTGCTGGCCGGTGGTGACGAGTTGTTTCCGGCGATGTGCGAGGCGATTGCCGCTGCGCGCCACCAAGTCTGGGTGGCCACCTATATCTTCCACGACGACAGCGCCGCGTTCGCCGTGGCGCAGGCCCTGGCCGACGCCGCCCGGCGCGGGGTGTGGGTGGGCGTGGTGGTCGATGGTTTCGGCAGCAAGGCCACCTTGCCGCAGCTGCGCCGGTGGCTCGAGCCGGCCGGTGTCAACCTGGCGGTGTTCAGGCCGGTCGACCGCTGGTGGCGGCTGCTGCAGCCCGGCCAGCTGCGGCGCCTGCACCAGAAGATGTGCGTGGTCGACGGCCACCGCGGTTTCGTCGGTGGCATCAACATGATCGACGACCGCCACGACCTGAACCATGGCTGGTTCGAGGCACCGCGGCTCGACTTTGCGGTGGCCGTGCAAGGCCCGGTGGTCGCGCAGATGGAGCAGACGGTGCGCGCACTCTGGAGCCGCGCCGCGCTGGGCGCCGACTGGCGCGACGAGCTGGCCCAGCTCGCCCGCGGTGCCGAGCCGCTGGCCCGGGCGCGCCGCCTGCTGGCCCGCCTGCGGGTGCTGCCGCGGCCCGCCGACGTGGTGGCGTCGGCCGTGCCGGTGCGGGTGGCCTTCGTGGTGCGCGACAACCTGCGTCGCCGCCGCGCCATCGAACACGCCTATGTCGACGCGATCAGCCACGCCCGCCACCGCGTCGATGTGGTCTGTCCGTATTTCTACCCGGGCCGGCTGTTTCGCCGGGCGCTGCGTGGCGCCGCCCGGCGGGGTGTGCGGGTGCGCCTGCTGCTGCAGGGCAAGGCCGACTACCGCTTCGCCGCACTGGCCGCCCAGGTGATGTATGACGAGATGCTGCGCGCCGGTGTGCAGCTGTTCGAGTACACGCCGTCCTTCCTGCATGCCAAGGTGGCCCTGGTCGACGGCGACTGGGCCACCGTGGGCAGCAGCAACATCGACCCGTTGTCGCTGCTGCTGAACCTGGAGGCCAACGTCATCGTGCACGACGCGCCGTTTGCCGCCGTGCTGGCCTTGCGCCTGGAGTCGGCCTTCCTGGCGTCGCAGCCCGTGCTGCGCCCGCCGGTGGCCGCTGGCTGGTCGGCGCTGCTGCGGCGCGGCTTTGTCGCCTGGTCGGCCTACTGGTTCTTGCGGCTGGCCGGCATCACCGGAAAATACTGAGCGTGCAAGACCCGGTCATTGCCCGCCCGCAAGGGCTGTACTGTCCGGCCGGTGATTTCTACATCGACCCCTGGCGGCCGGTGCACCGCGCGGTGATCAGCCGCGCCCATGCCGACCACGCCCGCGCCGCCACAGCGAGCTCGGCCTGGCTGATTGGCTGGTCGAACGGCTGCTGCCGCTGCGGGGTGCCGCGCCAGCGCACCAGGCCGCCTGCCTGCGCAGCTGGTGGGACGAACTGCCCGGCGATCAGCGCTTCTTGCTGACCAAGTTGATCAGCGGTGGTTTGCGGGTGGGGGTGAGTAAGCCGCTGGTGCAGCGCGCCATCGCCCGCCACGCCGGGCTGGACGCCAAGCGGGTGGCCCAGCGCATGATGGGCTGGACCCATGGCCGCATGCTGCCCAGCGTCGAACGCCTGCAGGCCTTGCTGGCCGTCGACGACGGCACAGCGCCAAGCGCGGGTCAGCTCTATCCATTTTTCCTGGCCCATGCGCTGGACGTGGCCGGCGATGACCTGCCGACCGGCCTGGGCCCGACCAGCGACTGACAGGCGGAATGGAAGTACGACGGCATCCGGGCCCAGGTGGTGCGGCGTGCCGGCCAGGTCTGGATCTGGTCGCGCGGCGAAGAGCTGGTCACCGAGCGTTTCCCCGAAGTGGCGGCGCAGGCCGGCGCCTGGCCCGACGGCAGCGTGCTCGACGGTGAGCTGCTGGCCTGGCTGCCCGAGGCGCCAGCGCCGGCGCCGTTCCAGCTGCTGCAGCAGCGCATCAACCGCAAGACGCTGAGCCGCAAGCTGTTGGCCGAGGTGCCGGTGCGCTTCTAGGGCTACGACCTGCTCGAAGTCGACGGGCAAGACCTGCGCGCAACACCCTTGCAGCAACGCCGCGCGCGGCTGGAGTCGCTGCTCGCCGCCTGCCCCGGCACCGCCCAGTCGCCCTGCGTGGTGCACAGCGACTGGGCCGGCCTGGCCGGC
>JAYVDE010000284.1:0-14097 GCA_043749575.1 Burkholderiaceae bacterium
GTCGGGATGTCGGGCGGCAGGCCGACGCCCAGAAAACTCAGGATGGCTTCGGTCAAGATGCCCGAGGCGCAGATGAAGGTGCCCTGCACGATCAACGGCGCCACGCAGTTGGGCAGGATGTGGCGCAGCATGATCAGCCCGGTGGGCGTGCCCAGCGAAATCGCGGCCTCGACATACGGCTCTTCGCGGATCGTCAGCACCAGCGAGCGCACCAGCCGGGTGACGCGCGGTATCTCGGGAATCGCAATCGCGATCACCACGGTGAGCAGGCTGCCGCGCCACATCGCCACCAGCGCGATGGCGATCAGGATCGCCGGGATCGCCATCAGGCCGTCCATCACCCGCATCAACGGGCCATCCAGCCAGCGCAGAAACCCCGCCAGCAAGCCGAGCAAGATGCCCAGCGCCATCGCCACCAGGGCGGTGAACAAGCCGACGATCAGCGAGACCTGGGTGCCGTAGATGACCCGGCTGTAGATGTCGCGGCCGAAGCTGTCGCTGCCCATCAGGAAGCGGTGGCTCAGCAGTTCACCTTCCAGCGTGCTGATCTCACCGGTCTTGCCGGGCAGCAAGTCGCGGCTGGCGGGGTCGAACAAAGACGGGTCGACGGTGCCGAGCCAGGGCGCCGCCAGCGCCACCAGCACCAGCAGCGCCAGCGCGACACCGCCGATGCGCACCGAGCCATTGCGCCGCACCCGCGCCCAGGCGCTGGGCTGCTCGACGACGCTGGCCGACTCGACCGACAAGGCCTCGAAAGGGGTGGGCGAAGAAGGGCTGTCCATAAATCAAAACCTGATGCGCGGGTCGAAAAACACGTAGGACAGGTCGACGAGCAAGTTGACGACCACGTAAACGAAGGAGAACAGCAGGATCACGCCCTGGATGGTCGGGAAGTCGCGGGCCAGCACCGCATCCACCGTCAAGCGCCCCAGGCCGGGAATGGCGTAGACCGATTCGGTGACCACCACACCGCCGATCAGCAGCGCGATGCCGATGCCGATGACGGTGACGATGGGCACCGCGGCGTTGGCCAGCGCATGGCGCAGCAGCACGGTGGTCTCGGGCAGGCCCTTGGCGCGGGCGGTGCGGATGTAGTCTTCGCCCAGCGTCTCCAGCACCGAGGCCCGGGTGACGCGGGCGATCAGCGCGATGTAGATCACGCTCAGCGTGATCGCCGGCAGCGCCAGGTGGTAAGCCCAGGGCCCGACGCCATCGGCGATGCGCTTGTAGCCCTGCACCGGCAACCAGCCCAGCTTGAGCGACACCCCCCAGATCAGCAGGTAGGCCAGCACGAAGATGGGCACCGAAAAACCCATCACCGAAAAACCCATCAAGGCCTTGTCGAGCCAGCTGCCAAAACGCCACGCCGCCAGCACCCCCAACGGCACCGCCACCAGCACGGCCAAGGTGATGGTCACGATCGCCAGCGACAGCGTGGGTTCCAGCCGCTGGCCGATCAGCGTGATGACTTCGGTCTTGTAGTAGTAGCTCTGGCCCAGGTCGCCGCTGAGCAGCTTGCCAAACCAGATGCCGAACTGCACCGGGATTGACCGGTCCAGCCCCAGGCCGGTGCGGATTTGGGCGATCTGCTCGGTGCTGGCGGCGTCACCGGCCAGCACCGCGGCCGGGTCGCCAGGCGTGAGCCGCAACATCAGAAACACCAGCACAGAGACCACCAGCAGAACCGGCACGGTGGACAACAGCCGGCTGACGAGAAATTTGAACATCGGTGCGCGTTGAGGGTCGGGCAAGTGCTGCGGCGGGAGGCTTCGCGCCATGGATCAGGCGGGCCGGCGCATGCACCTACCCGCCGCGGGGGCTCTGGCGGGGGCTAAGACTTCTTCAGGTTCCAGTAAATGTTGCCGTTGGTGATGAAAAAGCCGCTGATGTTCTTGCGCGCGGCCATCGGTTGATTGAATTCACCCAGCGGGGCATGGGTGCCGATCTCGAAGGCACGGGCGTGAATCAGGTCGGCCAGCTTCTTCTTGGTCGGCTCGTCGGTGGCCCGCATGAACTGGTTGCGCAATTCGACCATCTTGTCGTCGCTGGCCCAGCCGAACCAGCCCGACTTCTCGCCCCGGGTGTCCATCGTCGGATTGGCGATCGGGCTCCAGACGTCGAACACGTTCCAGGCGGTCAGGAACATGCTCCAGCCGCCCTTGTCCAGTGGGTCTTTCTTGGCGCGGCGGCCGACCAGGGTCTGCCAGTCCATCGCCTGCAGGTCGACCTTGAAGCCGGCCTGGCGCAGCAACTGCGCGGCGACGTCGGGCAGCTTCTGGATCGACGCCAGATCGGTCGGCTTCAGAATGACGATGGCCGTGCCGTCGTAGCCCGACGCCTTGAGCAGCTCTTGCGCCTTCTTCATGTTGCTTTTGGACTGCAACTCGCTGCCGGCCAGGCTGCCATAAGGCGTGCCGCAGATGAACATCGACGGGCAGGTCTTGTACAGCTCTTTGACACCGACCGAGGCCCGCAGGAAGGGCTCTTGCGCCATCGCCGCGATCGCCGCCTGCCGCACTTTGACGTTGTCGAAGGGTTTGTGCAGGTGGTTGAAGCGCGCCATGTACTGCAGGCCCAAATTCGAGTACTTGGGCAGCTGGATGTTGGCGTCGGTCTTGGCCGACTCGTAGTGGTCGAAGCCCAGCGCCTCGATGATGTCGATCTCACCCTTCTGCAAGGCGTTGACCTGGGCCTGGGCGTCGCGCAGCGCCAGGTTCCATTCAACCCGGTCGACAAAAACCTGCTTGCCGCCGGTCGTTCCCGATGGCGGCTCGTTGCGTGGCACGTACTTGGCAAACTTGGTGTAGACCGCCTTGTCACCGGGCTTGAACTCGTCTTTCTTGAAGACGTAGGGGCCCGAGCCGGTGTAGTCGTCGATCTGCTTGAAGGCGTCGGTGTCGGCGACGCGCTTGGGCATGATGAAGGGCACGTTGGACGACGGCTTGCCCAGCGCTTCGAGCACGAAACCGCAGGCCTCGCCCAGGAAAATGCGGAAGGTGTCGGGCGCGGGTGAATCCATCCGCGAGACAAACTGGAACAGCGCCGAGCCCATCGCATCACGCTTGCCCCAGCGGGCGAGCGAAGCGATCACGTCGTCGCCGGTCACCGGCTTGCCGTCGTGGAACTCAAGCCCCTTGCGCAGCTTGAAGGTCCACAGCCGGTGGTCGCCGCTCTCGGTCCAGCTCTCGACCATCTGCGGCTTGATCTTGGCGTTTTCATCGGTGCCGAACAGCGTGTCGTAGATCATGTAGCCGTGGTTGCGGCTCATGTAGGCGGTGGTCCAGATCGGGTCGAGGATTGCCAGGTTGGAGTGCGGCACCACGCGCAGCACGGTGTTCTGGGCCATCACCGGCGCCACGGCGGACCAGCTCAGGACAGCAAAGACGGCCGCGTAGGCCAGGCGGGCAAATCGGATCATCGGCGGTGACTCCAGGATAAGTGCGGGGCTCGGTGCTCAAAGCCAGCGGGTGTGGGCGGCGGAACACTAACCGAATTCAGCAGATCGGCTCATCAGGGTTTGCGCATGCAAGGCCTGGGCCAGGGTCGCTGAGTGCCCCCTCCGGGAGCGGAGTTGCCGCGCGCGCCGCTAGCGGCGCGCTTTCAGCTCAACGACAGCAAGGCGCTGTGAAGAGCAGCAGCAAAAACCCCGCCATGGAGGCGGGGAGGTTGATGGCCAGGCGGCGAACGGGCGGCCATTCAAACGGCCCGAAGCACGGCCGACCGAATGCCTACAACTACCGCGTGGCGCGGCGCTGCAGGAACTTGCCGCAGCGCCCGCCGACTACGAGCAGGTGTAGCTGGAAGCCAGCTTTGCTGCGTCGGCGTTGTTGGCCGGCCCGGTGTACCTGGGGTACAGGGGATGCTGGCACAGCGGCCTTGAGAAGTCGATCGCCCCAGTCGCGGCGTTGACCTTTTGCGCGGTCAGCGTGCCCGGCGCTGCGCCGTTGACCACCCAATTGTCCAAAGCAGTCAGCAAGTCAGCATTGTCCGCGCCGGGCCCGCCACTGCAGTGATTGACGCCGGGTGCAATGTAGAGGCGAGCGAAGGTATTCACACTGGCGGCGCCGACCGTCGCCTTCACGTTGTTGAAATACTCAATGGTGGCGTTCGAGCTGAGCGCCGAGTCGTTGGCGCCATGCCACAGCAGCAATTTGGCGCCGCTGTCGCGGAATGGCCGAATATCTGCCGCCGTGGCATCGTTGAGTGCAGCCAGGGCAAAAATGGCGCTCGGGTTCTGATCCCACGGTGAGTAAGTCAGTGAATTCGCGGCCGGATCTCGCGCCAGGTAGTTTTTCACGGTGGTGTCCTGGAAGCGGTACTGCAACGCCGCGGTCAGCGTGCCATTCCCAGTGACCCAGAGCGGCCAAGCGCCAGCGTTGTCTTCATTCCCGGAGAGACTCCAGGCCGCGTTGCGATAGCCCGGGCTCGCCGTGAACACCGCCTCCGTCGTCCATGACGTGACGACCGCCAACTGCGCATCTGACAAGCAGGTATTACCCGTGTCGGCGCCACCCGCACAACGCAAATTCACCGGATTGAAAACCGCTGGGGTGCAAGCCGCCTGGTTGGAGACGACACCGTCAACAATCCCGTCTAGGCCATCGCAGGCATCCCGAACCGCCTTGGCCAACAACTGGATCTTGACCAAAGGGAACGGATCGCCAGGCGCCGCCAGCGTCTTTGCCGTGCGGTTGTCGTGGCCCAGCACGCCCACCCAGTTGTAAGCCGGGGCACGGGCGATGACGCCGTCGAACAGATTCGGATAACGCTGCACGTTCATCAACGCCTCGCGGCCGCCGTTGGAGCAGCCCTCGAAATACGAACGTGAGGGCGCCGTGCCGTACGCGGCTTTAAGCAGCTCTTGCGCCGAGGACATCACGGTGGGCACCGACAGGCTGCCGAACAACTGTGCAGCGACAGGATCGTTGAGCGCAAATGCCGCACTCAATACGTTACCTCCCTGGTGGCCAGAGTCACTGCTGACGGTGGCGTAGCCGAGATTCAAGGCCGCCAGGTTGTAACCGCTGAGACCGGGAATAACGCCGTTGTAGCCGCCACCGCCGCCGTAATGCAGCTTGCCGTTCCAGGTTTGCGGCAAGCGCATTTGAAAATTGAGGCTAGGGGCAATGGTGCCGGAAGCCATGCAATAAGTTGGAACTGCCCCACTGGCGGCGACCGCAACCGCCGTGACGGTGGCCCCTGCAATCGTTTTTCCGGTCAAGGCATCGCAGGCTTGTTGCGCAGTGATGGGCTGCGCGGTGTCGTTGCCACCACAGCCGGCGACCAGTGCGGCCACGCCAGCAAGGAGGATGGGTATACCGACCACCCGCGGGCTGAAATTCGATTTCATCAATGTCTCCTGTTGTAAGACTTCTGACGCTAGCACCGGCCCGCGGAGCGAGCAATGCGTAATCGCCCCGCAAATATTCAGCATGTTCGAAGCTGGTGCAACGGCGTGCCGTTGTCGGCCCGACCAGGGCAATTTGTCGGACATTGTTTTCGCGGGCATGCTGGCCAGCCCGTTGGCCCGTTGGCCCGCCGGCCCGTTAGCCCGTTAGCCCGTTAGCCCGTTCGCCCGTTCGCCCGGAACCCACCGATCGCGGGGGTCGCCCGATTCAGTTCAGGCGGCGCGCCGGGCCATGGCCTCACCCATGCGGATGGCCGCACCCGGCGCCCAGGCCGGGTTGGCACGCAGGTCTTGCATCGTCTCGGCGGTGAACAGCATCACCACGGTCGAGCCCAGCAGGAAACGGCCCATCTCGGCGCCCCGTGCCAGATGCACCGGCGCCTCGTCGTGGCGCCAGTTGCGCACCGTGCGCGGGCGCGGCGGGTTGACAACACCCTGCCACACCGTGGCCATGCTGCCGACGATGGTGGCGCCCACCAGCACCAGCACAAAGGGCCGGCCCTGCGCGTCATCGAACTGGCAAACCACCCGCTCGTTGCGGGCGAACAGCCCCGGCACACCGCGCGCGGTGGTCGGGTTGACCGAAAACAGATCACCCGGCACGTGGATGGTGCGGCGCAGCGTGCCGGCGCAGGGCATGTGGATGCGGTGGTAATCGCGCGGGCTGAGATAGAGCGTGGCGAACCAGCCGTCGGCATAGGGCGCGGCCAGCGTCGCATCACCGCCCACCAGCGCGGTACTGCTGTAGCGGTGGCCCTTGGCCTGGAAAACTTGGTCGCCGAAGATCTTGCCGAACTGGCTGATCGCGCCATCGACCGGGCACAGCAACTCGGCATCGGCCAGCGGCCGGGCGCCGGGTTTCAGCGCACGGGTGAAAAACGCGTTGAAGCTGGGGTAGGCCTCGATGCGCGGCTCGGCGGCCTCGGCCATGTTGACCTGGTAGCGGCCGACGAACCAGCGTATCAACGCGGTGGTCGAAGCGCCGCCGCGCCAGCCGGCGACCCAGCCGGCGAAGCGGGTCAGGGCCTGTTTGGGCAGCAGGTATTGCAGCGGGACGGCAAGGCGGTTTGACACGGCAATCAGGTCGGTAGGCGGTCGGGCGGCCAGTGTATCGGCGGGGCCCGGGCCGACCCGACCCGTGAACTGCCCCGTGACCCGCCCGGTCACCCGCCCAGCACGCTCAGTTCAGTAGGTGCCCGGGTACGCGCCACCGTCGATCAGCAGGTTCTGGCCGGTGAGGTAACCCGCCTGCACGCTGCAGACAAAGGCGCACAGCTCGCCGAATTCGGCCGCGCTGCCGAAACGCTGCGCCGGCACCAGCAGCCGGCGGCGGTCGGCCAGTTCTTCGGGCGTCACCCCGGCCTTGGCGGCGTTGGCGCGAAAGCCCTGCTTGAGCCGGTCGGTGTCGAACGAGCCCGGCAGCAGGTTGTTGATCGTCACGCCGCGGCCGGCGATGCGCGGCTGGCGCGCCATGCCGGCGACGAAGCCGGTCAGCCCGCTGCGCGCGCCGTTGCTCAGTCCCAGGAAGTCGATCGGTGCCTTGACTGCGGCCGAGGTGATGTTGAGCACCCGGCCGAAGCCGCGCTCGGCCATCGCGTCGACGGTGGCCTTCATCAGCTCAATCGGCGTCAGCATGTTGGCGTCCAGCGCTGCGATCCAGGCCTCGCGGGTCCAGTCGCGAAAGTCACCGGGCGGCGGCCCACCGGCGTTGTTGACCAGGATGTCGACCTGCGGGCAGGCCGCCAACGCCGCAACACGGCCGGCCTCGGTGGTGATGTCGCCGACCACCGTGCGCACGGTGACACCGGGCGACGCGGCACGGATTTCGGCGGCCGTGGCTTCCAGTGCGTCGGCGCCACGGGCGGTGATGACGAGGTGCACCCCCTCGCGCGCCAGCGACTGCGCGCAGCCTTTGCCCAGCCCCTTGCTGGCGGCGCACACCAGCGCCCATTTGCCTGCGATGCCCAGATCCATGTGAAGTCTCCTGTCGGTTGAAATACGGAAGGCCGCCGTGTCAGCGTGCACGCGCCAGCAAGGCCACGCTGCCCAACACGCAGAGCGTGCCGGCCGCCACCCAGGCGGTAAAGGGCTCGCCGAGGATCAGCACGCCCAGCGCGATGGTGGAGATCGGCCCGACCATGCCAAATTGCGCCGCGCGGGCCGAGCCAATGCGCTCGATGGCCATCATCACCAGCAGCACCGGCAACACGGTGCAGACCGTGCCGTTGAGCAGCGACAAGCCCAACACCGGCGGCGCCAGCTCGGCCAGGCCAGCCAGCGGCCGCGTCAGCACAAACTGCAGCAGGCACAGCCCGCAGGCCACGCTGCTGGCCCAACCGGTGAGCCGCAGTGAGCCGATGCGCCGCACCACCTCGCCGCTGTAGAGCAAATAGCCGGCATAACTGAGCGTGCTGGCGACCACCAGCGCGCCGCCCAGCGCCACGCGCGGGCCGTCCAGCGTCAGCTCGTGGCCGAAGACCAGCAGCAAGCCACCGTAGCCCAGCACCATCGCCGCCCATTGCGCCCGGCTGGCGCGGCGGCCGTACAGCGCCCATGACAGCAGCAGCACCACCGCGGGTGTCAGGTACAGGATCAGCCGTTCCAGGCTGGCGGTGATGTATTGCAGGCCCAAAAAATCCAGGTAGCTCGACAGGTAGTAGCCCGAGAAACCCAGCGCCGCGGCCACCGCCTTGTCGCGCAGCGGCAGTGGTGCGCGGCCGCGGCCGGACCACCACACCATCAGCAGGAAAAAAGGCAGCGCCACGGCCATGCGCAACATGATCAGCGTGATCGCGTCGACGCCGTGCCGATAGGCCAGCTTGACGATGATGGCCTTGCCCGAGAAGGCTACCGCACCGGTCATCGCCAGCAGCGGCCCGGCCCAGGGGCTGGCCAGGAAGCGCTGCATCGCGTGCTGCCAACGGCCGGGTGGGTGGCCGGGTGGCTTGCCGGGAAGCGACACACTGGACAGGGAAGGAGGTACCGGCATCGACCGGATTGTAGGAAGCCCCAGCGCCCTCGCTGCCGTGGCCCCGCCCCGGCCCTTCGTGCTTGGGCAAGCCCCTTGCTTGAATATCGGCCGGTCAAGCCCCGGCTTGCATGGCTGCCTGAACCGCAAGCGCTGGGCCATACTCGGCCGCGAAACAAATTCCGATGACCCCTCCCTCCGTCACTTCAAGCGCTGCAACGCCCCGCTCGGGCGCGCGCGCCGTGTTGCGCGCGGTGGCGCTGGCGCTGCTGTGCGGCGTGCTGCAGTGGGGGCTGCCGCAGTACACGCTGGGGTCCAGCACGCTGGCGCCCTTGGCCATCGTGCTGGGCGTGGCGGTGGCCGCCGCGATGTCGCGCGGCCGCTGGACGGTGCCGGCCGCCCTGGTCGGCGTGCTGGGCGGCAGCCTGCTGGCGGGCGACGCCCCCACTACGGCCGCCAGCGGCGCCGCCATCGTCGCCCTGCAGGCCTTGCTGGCCGGCGCGCTGATGCGCCATGCCCGCGATGCCGACCTGCTGCAACTGGACAACGCGCCACGCTTGCGGCGCTTCGTGCTGGTGGTCGCCCCGGCAACGGCGCTGCTGGGCGTGGCCGCGGGCCTGCTGGCGCAATGGGGGCTGGACACCGCATCGGCAATGCCGCTGTCGCGGCCCCAGCTGGCTGGCGCGGTGGGCCGCTTCATCGCCGACGCGGCGGGCATTGTCATCACCGCGCCGGTGCTGCTGTGCTGGCTGGCACGGCCGCAGGCGCCTTGGCGGCCTCGCCGCCGCCTGGTGGCCGCGCCGCTGGTGCTGCTGGTGGCGGTGATGCTGCCCGGTTTTGATGAACTGGCCCGGCGCGACGAAGGCCGCCTGCAGGCCCGCTTCATGCTCGAAGCCCAGGCGCGCCGGGTCCGTGTGCAGCAGTTGCTGGGCGAACCGGTGGGGGTGGTGATGGGGCTGCGCGGCGCGCTGGCCGCGGCCGGCAGCGGCGTCTCGAACGGGCTGTTCGACCAGCTGTCAATCGACTGGATGGCCCGCGTGGCCGGCCTGCAAGCCACTGGCTGGCTGGAGCCCGCCGTCGGCGGCGCCGCGGGCGATCTGCTGCTGCGCCACCAACACGCGCTCAGCGCCGGCGGCCAGCCGCTGCCCGGCGCGCGCGCCGATGCCGAGGGCCGCCTGAGCCTCGCACCCGCCCTGCGCCAGGCAATCACCCAGGCCCTGGCGGGTGATGCCCCGGTGGTGCTGCCCGCCACCGTGAGCGGTGAAAACGGCAGCGTGGTCACGGGCCTGCTGGTGCTGCAGTCGGTGCCGCCCGCTGCCGCTGAGCGCCCTGGCAGCGCCACGTTGCGACGGCTGGTGTTTGCGCTGGTCGACGCCAACCGCCTGTTGGTCAACGCGCTGCCCGACCCCGATGACGCCAACCTGCGGCTCTGCCTGACTGACGGCAGCGCGGCGGCCGGCGCCCGTTCCAGCCGCCTGGCCGGCCCGGTCGGTTGCGAGGCCGACGTGATGGTCAGCGCCGTGCGCGCCCAGCCCTTCAAGCTGGCGCTGGGCGAGCGGCGCTTCGACCTGCTGGTCAGCGAGCCGCCGACCGCCGACAACCGGCTGTTCACTTCGGTCTGGCTGCTGGCCTTGCCGGCGGTATTGGGCACGGCCATGCTCGCCGCATTGCTGCTGGCACTGACCGGCAAGTTGCGCCGCATCGAAGACCGCGTGCGCGAGCGCACCGCCGCGTTGCAGGCCGAGATCGACGAGCGCCGCCAGGCCGAGGCCCGGCTAGCGGTCAGCGAGCAGCGCTTTCGCGCCATCTTCGACAGCGTCAACATCGGCGTCACTGTGGTCGACCCGCAGGGCCTGATCATCGAGTCCAACCCGGCCTTCTGCACCATGATGGGCTGCAGCGCGGCCGAGTTGCTGCAGCGCCCTTTGTCCGAGATCAGCCTGCCCGACGTCAGCGAAGACGACGGCACGGCCGCCGCGGTGGGCGGTGGCCAGGCCCGGCGCCAGCGCTACCTGACCACCGACGGCCGCGTGCTGCAGGTGGCCGCCAACCTGCGCACGCTGTATGACACCACTGGCCAGCCGGTGGCGACCGTGGGCGCGTTGCAAGACCTGACTCAGGTGCTGCGCCTGCGCGAGGCCGAGCGCGAACGCGAAGAAGCGCAGATCGCCAGCCGCACCAAAAGCGATTTTCTCGCCCGGCTGAGCCACGAGTTGCGCGCGCCGCTGAACGCCATCCTCGGCTTCGCGCAGATGCTGGGCCGCAACGATGCCACGAGCGACACCGGCGACACCGACTACCCGCAGCTCCACCCCAACCAGCAGCATGGCCTGGCCCAGATCCGCCAGGCCGGCTGGCATTTGCTGGACATGATCAACGACGTGCTCGACCTGTCGCGCATGGAGGCCGGCAGCCTGCGGCTGACGCTGGAGCCGGTGTCGCTGGCCGACCTGGCGCAGGAAGCCATGGCGCTGGTCGAGCCCGGCGCGTTGCAGGCGGGTGTGTCGCTGGAACTGTCGCTGTCGCCGCAGGCCGAGCGGGTGCAGGCCGACCCGGTGCGCCTGCGCCAGCTGCTGATCAACCTGCTGGGCAATGCCATCAAGTACAACCGGCGCGGCGGCAAGGTGGTGCTGCGCACCCGGCCCGGCGCGGTGGGCGAGGTCAACATCGAGGTCGAGGACAACGGCCTCGGCATGGACGAGGGCCAGCTGGGCGAGTTGTTCACGCCCTTCAACCGGCTGGGGCGCGAGCACAGTGCCCCGGCGGGCTCGCCCGCTGGCCAGGGCACCGGCATCGGGCTGGTGATCTGCCGCAAGCTGGCCGAGCTGATGGGTGGCGAGCTGGGCGTGGTCAGCCAGCCGGGCGCGGGCTCGGTGTTCACGCTGACGCTGCCGCGGCCGGTGGGTGAGCCCACCCGCACCGCGGTGACATCGGCGATGCCGCTGATGCCGCAGGTGAGCATCGGATGCGTGCTCTACATCGAGGACAGCGAAGCCGACATCAGCGCGATGCGCGAGATCGTCAAGGCCCGGCCGGGCATCACGCTGGTGTGCGCGCGCACCGCCGCCCAGGGCCTGGCGGTGGCGGCCGATGCCGACCTGGTGCTGCTCGATCTTGACCTGCCCGACCGCCCCGGCATCGAGCTGCTGCGCGCGATGCAAGGCGATACCCGGTTGCGCGCCACGCCGGTGATCGTGGTCTCGGCCGAAAGCCGGCCGCAACGCATCGACGAGTGTTTTGATGCCGGCGCGGCGCAGTTTCTGACCAAGCCGCTGGACGCCAAGCAGACCCTGCGGGCGATCGACGACAACCTGGGCGGCGGCTGACGCGCGGTGCGGCCTGGCCTGGGGCGCAGGCGCCCTGGGATCAACGCAGGTCGCCCGGCTGCGGTGCCATTCTCCGGGTACCGCTCAGGCGCTCAGAATCCCGCCGCCTGGCCGTCGCGCCGCGCATCGCTGGCGGCGACGTAGCCGGTCAGCGCCGGGTCGCCGCGGCCTTCGTCAAGGCGCCAGATGAACTGGCCGGCGCCGTAATCCTGGTAGCTGTCGGAGAACGGCTCGACGCGGTGACCCAGCGCACGCAGGCCAGCGGCGGCGACGGCGTCGAAGCCGTCCTCGGCGTTGACGATGCCGGCGTTCCAGCGCCAGCGCGGTGCGTCGCAGGCGGCTTGCGGGTTCTGGCGGTAATCGAGCATGCGCACCAGCGTCTGCAGATGGGCTTGCGGCTGCATGTCGCCGCCCATCACGCCGAAGCTCATCACAGGCTGGCCGTCGCGGGTCAAAAAGGCCGGGATGATGGTTTGAAACGGCCGCTTGCCCGGCGCCACGCAGTTGTCGCTGGCCGCATCGAGGCTGAAGCCGTGGCCGCGGTTCTGCAGGCTCAGGCCATAACCCGGCACCACCACGCCCGAGCCGAAGCCCATGTAGTTGCTCTGGATGAAGCTGACCATCATGCCGCGCTCGTCCGCGGCGCTCAGGTAGATGGTGCCGCCCTGCGGCGCCAGGCCGGGGCCGAAATCCTGCGCCCGCCGCGGGTCGATCAAGCGGGCGCGGCTGGCCAGGTAATCGGCATCCAGCATCTGCGCTGAGCTGATGCGCATCGCCGCCGGCTCGGCCACATGGCGGTAGACGTCGGCAAAGGCCAGCTTCATCGCCTCGATCTGCAGGTGCTGCGAGGCCGCACTGTCGACCGCCAGCGCGGCCAGGTCAAAGTGCTGCAACATGCCCAGCGCCATCAACGCCGCGATGCCCTGGCCGTTGGGCGGGATCTCGTGCAGCGTGTAGCCGCGGTAGTCTTGCTGCAGCGGCGTCACCCACTCCGGCACATGGGCGGCCAGGTCGGCAGCGGTCATCGCGCCGCCATGGGCACGGGCATGGGCCGCCACCGCCTCGGCGATTTCACCACGGTAGAAGGCCTCGCCGCGGGTCTGCGCAATCAGCCGCAGCGAACGGGCTGCCTCGGGCAAGGCAAAGCGCTCGCCGACCTTGGGCGCCCGGCCGTGTGGCAGAAAAGCCTGGGCAAAGCCGGGTTGCGCGGTGATCTCGGTCAGCTCGGCCGCAGCCCGCCACTTTTGCTGCACCACCACCGGCACCGCATAACCGCGTTCGGCGATCTCGATCGCCGGGGCCATCAGGTCGGCAAACGGCAACTTGCCGAAACGTGCGCTCAACGCCGCCCAGGCCGACACCGCACCGGGCACGGTCACCGAATCCCAGCCCCGCTTGGGCAGCTGGGTTTGCGTGCCGTACTTGCGCTGAAAGTAGTCGGGCGTCCAGGCCGCCGGGGCGCGGCCCGAGGCGTTCAGGCCGTGCAGCTGCTGGCCGTCCCACAGGATGCAGAAGGCGTCCGAGCCCAGGCCATTGCTGCAGGGCTCGACGATGGTCATCACCGCCGCGGTGGCCACCGCAGCATCGACCGCGTTGCCGCCCTGCTGCATCACCCGCAGCCCGGCCTGGGCCGCCAACGGGTGCGACGTCGACACCAGGTTGCGGGCAAACACCGGCAAGCGGGTCGAGCCGTAGCCGCTGCGGTAGTCGAAGGCGTGGGTCATGGCGATGGCTTCTCGGGCGATGGAGGACTGGGCGCTGCGGCACAGCGGACACGACTGGATTCTGGCTCAGTGCGCGAGCCCGCTGCTCCGCCGGCCGGCCAGCGCCGCGCGCCAAAAAACGAACTCGACAACGAAGACGGCCCCGCCAGGCGGGGCCGTGCAGGCAGCGTGCCGGGTCAGCCCCGACCCTTGCACCTTGCCAATTTCGTCAATCTTCTTCCTGGAACGCCTCGTGCCGCTTGGCCTTGATCGACGGCAGCATCACCACCACGACCATCAGCGCCGCGGCCACCAGCAGGCCGGCCGACAAGGGCCGGGTGGCGAAGGTGGTCCAGTCGCCGCGCGACAGCAGCAGCGCGCGGCGCAGGTTTTCTTCCATCATCGGGCCCAGGATGAAGCCCAGCAGCAGCGGTGCCGGCTCGCAACCCAGCTTGTAGAAGGCATAACCGATCACCGCGAAGAGCGCCGTCATGTAGACGTCGAACGAGTTGTTGTTCAGGGTGTAGCTGCCGATGCAGCAAAAGGTGACGATGGCCGGGAACAGGAAGCGGTAGGGCACCGTCAGCAGCTTGATCCAGATGCCGATCAGCGGCAGGTTCAGGATGACCAGCATCGCGTTGCCGACCCACATCGAGGCGATCAGGCCCCAGAACAGCTGCGGGTTGCTGGTCA
>JAYVDE010000285.1:0-5492 GCA_043749575.1 Burkholderiaceae bacterium
ACTTGTTTGTAGGCGATGGCCGCGCCGGGCGCTGCGGCCAGCGGCTGGGTGTCGTCGATCACGATGCGGGTGACACGGGCGGCCGCGCCCGGCGCCCAGGCCAGGGCGGTGACGGCCAGCAGGGCCGACGCAAGGCGGGGGATCAGGGTCATCAGGCAAGCTCCGTGCTGCGCATTGCGGTGTATTCGCCCTTCGGGCGGCCGTGCGGGCTCATGGTGCGGGTCTCCAGTGCGGCCTCTGTGGCCCTTGAACGGTCACAAGGTTTCATTCGCCGGCCTGCGATGGCCCGGGCGTGCGGTAGCGGAAGGTGCCCATCGATTTGGCGGTCACCTCGCCCGCCTCGTTGGTGATCTCGGCTTCGCAGAAACACAGCTTGCGCCCGCCCCCGGTGGCGCGGCCGGTGGCGGTGAGCCGCCCGATGCCGGGCTTCATGAAGGCGATGTGCAGGTCGATGGTGACCACTTCGCGCTCGTAGTTCACCTTGCTCAGTGCGGCGTTGGCCATCGCGCTGTCGAGCAGGCTCATCACCACGCCGCCGTGGCCACCACCGTGGTTGTTCAGCAGGTCGGGCCGCAGGTCGAGGGTGACCACCGCCACGCCGTCGGCCTCGTGGGCGAGCTCGGCGCCGATCATCAGCAGGAAGGGGATGCGACGCGCGCGGCCGTCGTGCACGGCAGTGGCCGGCTGATCGGTGGCGACGCTGCGGTCGGCGGCCAGGGCATCGGCGGGGTTCGTGGGGGTCGTCATGCAGCACTCCGGCTGGCAGCGGCGGCATCGGCTGCGGCTGAAAAATCACGCGGCCCGGTCAGCGAGATGCCGCCGTCGCACGGGATCACCGCGCCGGTGATCCAGGCGCCCAGCGGCGACGCCAGCACCAGCGCCAGGTTGGCGATGTCGGCGCGGCTGCCCAGGCGGCGCAGCGGCACCCGCTGGGCCATCGCGTGCAAGGCTGCGGGCGTGGGCGCCAGGCGGCTGAGGCCTTCGGTGTCGGCCACCGGGCCCGGCACGATGCTGTTGATGCGGATGCCCTCGGGGCCCCATTCCAGCGCCAGCACGCGGGTCAGCATGTCGACGCCGGCCTTGGCCGCACAGACATGGATCTGGTAGGGCGTGGCCACGAAGGATTGGCTGGCCGACAGGCTGATCAGGCAGGCGCCCGGCTTGCGCAAGTAGGGATGCGAGAGTTTGAGCACGTTGAAACTGCCCAGCAGGTCGATGTCGACCACGGTCTTGAAGCCGTTGGGCGAGATGCCCAGCGCCGGCGCCAAAAAGTTGCCGGCCGCACCCGAGACCAGCACGTCGATGTCGCCAAACTGGGCCTGGGCCGCGGCCAGCGCGGCCTGCACCGCGGCGGGATGGCGCACGTCGGCGCTGAGCCCCATCGCCTCGCCGCCGTGCTCGCGCAGGCCGGCTGCGGCAGTGGCCACCTTGGCGGGCGAGCGGCTCATCACCGCGACGCGGGCGCCGGCCCGCGCAAAGGCGTCGGCGATGCCCAGGTTGATGCCGCTGCTGCCGCCAGCCACAAAGACATGGCGGCCAGAAAAATCGAAGTTCATGCGGGGTTCCAGTGTGCAGCCCACAGCGTGCACCCGGCGCCGCCGGCTGCCAATGGCCAAGCCGCGCAGGCCGATTGGCCAAACTGCTCAGCGAGGGTTTGTCTGTAGGCGCCTGGCTGGCCAGAGCGAGTTGTCGCAGCGCGCCATCGAGCTTGCGCTGCTGGCCGGCCAGCCACGGCGCGCTACGCAGGCCGGTCTCGCGGGCGGCGTTGCGCAATCCTGGCATCTAAAAAACCTGCAACATAAACCGACACTGCTATCATTTTACGGCGAACAGCAAGCACCGAAAAACGCTGGAAACCATTTGGACCGATCCGGTTGCCGGCACGCTTGAATGGGCTCGGATCGAAGCCTTGCTGGTCGCGCTGGGTTGCCGGGTCATAGCGGGGCCGGGGTCGTCGGTCACCTTTGACTGGCAAGGCCGCAAGGCCAGCTTCCACCGCCCGCACCCCGGCAAAGAGGCCTTGCGCTACCGCGTAAAGGCCGTGCGTGAGTTTCTGCAACACATGGGGCATCAACCATGAGCAACACCATGGCCTACAAGGGCTACACCGCCAGCATCACCTTGGATACCGACGACAAGATCATCGTCGGCCGGGTGCTGGATATCGACGACATCATCAGCTTCCACGGCGCATCGGTGGCCGAGTTCGAATGCGCCTTCCAGGCTGCGGTTGACGGCTACATCGCCGCCTGCGCCGAACTGGGCAGCGCGCCAGAAAAGCGGGCCAGCGGCAAGATGATGCTGCGCGTTGCGCCAGCGGTGCACGCTGCGGCTTTGAGAGCCGCTGCGCGCAACGGCGTCAGCCTGAACAAGTGGGCCGAGCAGGCGTTGGGCGCTGCGGCAGGCTGATGCCATCGGGTGGCTTGCCGGCAGGGCGCAGGCGACCGGCTCAGTACCTCGCCGGCCGGCCCAGCAAGCCACTGGTGAGCGCAGTTTGGGCATCGCGGCACGCCTCGACCTTGCCGGCACCATCCGGCCACAAACAGGGCTCGGTGTAACGGCCGCTGCGGGCGTTGAACTCCCATTCCAGGTCGGTGGGCAGGTCGATGCTGTCGATCCGAACCCTCAACTGGGCGGCATGGCGCTTGGCAAACCAGCGCGCATAGGCCTGGGCGTCCTGGACGTTGACGCAGCGGACCGGGTGGCGGTCGTCCTTGGCGTAGGCCACATCGTTCCAGTTGCAATGGCTATCGCTGGTCTTGACGGGCTGGTAATTGCGGTCTGGTGCGGCCCAGAAAGCCCTGTACTGGCCCAGCGTGACCGCCGTCTTGGCCATCGCGAACGGTAGTCAAAGCGGGCGGTGATGGCCTCAGCGCCGCTGCCGATGACGGTCGGCCCGGGGTTGGGGATGAGCACAAAGCCGGGGCAGGCGGCGCCGCAACCGGCCACCGCCAGCTCGGTGCTGTCAGCAGGCAGCTTGGCCGTGGCAGCAAGCGCCAGCACGGCCATTGCCACGCGGCGCAGCGTGCGCAGGCGCAGGCGCTTGGCCTGGGCCTGGGGCTGGCCAGGTGGCCAGACAACTTTCACGATGGCGCCTTGGCCGCCAGAAGAGCAGCCGCACGGGTTTGCCAGCCTTTGCCGCTGGCTCTCCATCGGGCCAGGGCTTCAGGCTCCATGCGCAGCGTGACAGGGGCCTTGTGCACCTGCGCTGGGGGCCTGCCCCGCACCCGGCTGGCAATCTCTTCGCCGGGGGTGCGGCGGCCCACGATGCCGGCCTGCGCCTCTTGAATGCTTTGCTCCAGGTCGGCCATGAACTGCGCAGTCTCGGCATCGGGCTTGCGCGAGGACGGCGGCTTGCGTTTGGTGTCAGACATCGTATTGCTCCTTAAGTCGATTCAGGAACTCGCCAGGCAGGTTGTCGAGCTTGGCCTTGGTGTAGGCGATCAGCAGCACCAATTCACCGCGTGTGGTGCGCACGAAGTAGATAGCGCGCACACCGCCGCGCTTACCCATCCCTGGCCGAACCCAGCGCACCTTGCGCAGATTGCCCGTGCCCGGGATGACATCGCCAGCGAGCGGGTTGGCTGCGATGAAGTTCACGAATTCAGCCGCGTCAGCATCGCCCCAGAACGGTGCGATGCTGCGCAGGAATGTGGGTGTTTCGATCACGCTCAACATGACTTTATTGTACATCGTTTAATTAGCAGTGCAAATGGCGAACGGTTCACACACTTCGCCCGTCCCTGCGACATTGCGGCGACGAAAAGCCCGGGCGCCGGGTTCTTCAAGGCCATGGCGTGGAGGCCCAGGTCAACCAGGTTCTTTTCGCTGCGGGTGATCGCGGCCGCGCGCTCCATCGCGATGTGGGCCGGGATATTGGTGAGCGCTTCGTTGCTGCCGGTGGCGCGCTTCAAGTTCGAGTCCTTGACCGAGAAGCCCTGTCAGGCGCTGAAGTGGCACAGCGGGCGCTGGCCTTGCTGGCGGCCCTGCCATAGGCGGCCCCAGGTGGGGTAAAAGTCGCCGCCCGGCGCACGGGCTGGCACCGCCACCAGCAAAGCCAGCGCGGCCGGCAGGTGTTGCGCACCGGCACGTTGCGCCGAGAGCCGTAGTCGATGGCCTTGGCATCGGTCCGCTGCAGGAACGCGGGCTGAGACCAGGCGCGGATCTGCGGGTAGCAGTCGGTCAGACTGTCGACGAGCTGGGCGCAGATGAGCAGGCTCATGCCAGCTGTCGGCCACCTCACCGAAGGCGACCAGGATTTCCTTGATGATGGGCAGGGGCTGGTAGAGCGCATCGAACCGGTAGCGGGTGAAGTATTCCTTGCCGCGGCAATTGACGCTGAAGACGCGGCCGCGACGCTTCCAGTCGCTGGCCGGGTGGGCTTTGTTCGCTGGCGGTGTCGCCTGCAAGGCGTTCAATGGCTCGGCCGTCAGCCACTCGCCTTCGGCAAACACTTGCTGAATCGTGCGCATTCGGTAAACACGGTTTTCGACCAATTCCGAGTCGGGTTCGACCAAGCCGATCGCAAGCTCGGCAAGGCAATCCGCGCGCTGCAGCACGCCAGCCCCGTCCATCACCACCAACGCCCTCTCGATGGCCTTGGCGCCTCGTCTCGAAGCGCTGCCCGTGCCGCCGCTCCACCTTCAAGGCCCCGAACAGCGTGCGCTGGATTGCCCACCCCCGCAGAGCGAATCGCCAACGCCCGCAGCGGCCGAGATCAGCCGCTATGCCGCGCCAGCGCGGCGCGGATGCGCTCTATCGTCTGCTCGACCGGCGCCCGGGTCGACACCGCCAGCCCTAACGCGCGGGCGATCTGGTTGACCCGTGCCGGGTGCAGCGGCAGGCCACCGGCGTCGACCGCGGCGATCAGTGCCTGGGCCTGCTGGCGCTCGGTTGTAGGCGGTGGGCGCGGCCACAGCCGAGCCCGCAGCCACAGCGACAGCTGACGCAGGCAGCTCAGGGCCTTGACCGGTGCGTTTGCAGGCACCGTCAGCCCAGCAAGTCGCCGCCGATCCACTGCCGGATCTGCAGCTTGGTGGCCTCGTCGACCACCATCTGCTCGCGCTGGCACAAAAACATCACCTGGTTGAACAAGCGCTGCGCCAATGTTTGCGCATCGTCGCCACCGCGGCCGAAGACATGGCCGTTGAGCTGCATGCCGCGCAGGATGAAGACCACGTCGCGCAGCGAGACATCGACCCCGGGGTCGGTGGCGCAGGCGGTGCGCACCCGGCGTGCGGTCTCGGTGGGCTCGTAGGGGCAAGTGGCCAGGTCGGCGCACAGGGCGTCGAGCACGGCGCGCACCACCGGCGGCGGCAACAGTGGCGCGCCGGTCAGGTGGCTCACTTCGCGCGCCACCGGCAACAGCGCGGCATGTGCACCCCAGGCGGCCGACAAGGCCTCCAGCCCGGCCGCGTCTTCGGTGCCAAGCTCGTGGCTGGGCTCGTTGACGGCTTGCAGGTCGGCAGCGTGGCGCAGCGGGTCGGCAATGC
>JAYVDE010000286.1:0-5458 GCA_043749575.1 Burkholderiaceae bacterium
CGCTGATCCAGCCCTATTTCGGCCTGAAGTTCAACCTGGGCGGCGGCTTCAAACTGTCGGGCCTGCTGAGCCAGCGTTGGCGCGACGGCAAGGAAGACATCCCCGGCTTCTACTACGAGAAGAACGTCGCCCTCAGCCACGACGACTACGGCAGCCTGCGCATCGGCGCGATGACCACCCGCACCTGGAGCATTGCCGACTATCCGTACGGCAGCAACATCGGCTTGTCTGACGTCTGGGGCTCGGCCGGCGCCGGCTACGGCCTGTTGACCAAGGCGATCCGCTACACCGCCCGCCCGCTCGACGTGCTGGAAGGCGACCTGGTGCTCGAAGCCACCTACGACATGGGCAACACCGATTTCAAGATCAATAAGCCGCAGTTCTGGGAGTTTTACGCCCAGTTCCACCGCGGTGATCTGGTGATCGATGCCACTTACCAAAATACCCGCAATGGCACGCCGTCGGCCTGGACCCACGGGCCCTTCACCGGCCTGACGCCATTCCCGCAAGACGACGCCAAGCTCGGCGGTTCAGGCCAGAGCGTGGCACTGCTGATGGCCCGCTACCAGCTGACCCCCCAGTGGGAACTCTCGGGCGGCTTGAAGCACAGCCGCTGGAGCGGTGCCTACGCGACGATCACCAAGTTCGAGAACAACAGCGCCCAGTGGAACAGCATGTTCAACGTCGACTGGACCAAGGACCTGGGCGGCGGTGTCTACCGCGGCTACGCGGCCAATTCCACCGACCTGATGCTGGGCCTGCGCTACCGCGTAGGCCAGTGGGTGGCCGCTACCGGCATGACCTACCTGGGCAAGGCCAGCACCGACAACCCGACCGAGAGCGGCCAAAGCAATTCGTTGACCTGGAACACGGTGCAACTGACCTATGAATTTGCGGGCGAGCTGCGCGGTCTGCAGGTGTATGGCATGGGCGGCTACCTCCGCTACGGCCTGGCCGCCGAGTCGAAAGGATGCAACGGCCAACCCGACCGGGTGCCGGGCACCTGCAGCCTGGCGCCGATCTCGATGCCCGGCAACACGGCGTTCACCCATGTCGACTCCCGGGTGGCCCGCAGTGGCAACTACGTTGGCGTCGGCATCGTCTACGCCTTCTGAGTCGGGTTCGATCGAGGTCCAAAGCCATGAAATCCACCGGTTCGCACACCATGCCTGTCACATCTGTTCCTTCGTTTCGTCGGTTGCTGGCCTGGGTGCTGGCGCTGTTGTTGGCTTCGGTGCTGGCCGCCTGCGGCGGCAGCGGCACCGTTGCGCCCACAGGCGTCGACATCCGCCCGCTGAGCGCTGAATTCAGCAAGCGCAAGGCGGTGGCCTACTCGCCGTTTCGCAGCACCAACCGCGACACCGAACAGGTCACCGACGAGATGATCCGCGAGGATCTGGCGCTGCTGGCGCAAGGTGGCTTCACGCTGCTGCGCCTGTTCGACAGTTCCGACATGGTGTCGGCACGGCTGCTGCGCATCATTGCCGCCGACAAGCTGGACTTCAAGGTGATGCTGGGCGCCTACATCTTCAGTGAAGTGGAAAACCCGCGCACGACCGCGCAGCTGGAGGCCAACAAGAAGCTCAACCAGCAAGAGACCGACCGTGCGGTGAAGCTGGCCAACGCCTACCCCAGCATCGTGCTGTCCGTCAGTGTGGGCAACGAGACGCTGGTGGTGTGGTCCGGCTATGCGATCGCCTCGACGCCGGGCGTCGTGGCGGGCTACATCAAGTCGGTGCGCGAGCGCATCGCCCAGCCGCTGACCACCGATGACAACTGGGCTTTCTACGCCAAGAACAGCGCCGAGCGCAACGACCCGCGGCTGGTGATCGACGCGGTCGACTTCGTCTCGATGCACACCTACCCGCTGCTCGACACCGTGCCACCGGCGGTGCCCAACTGGGATTGGCAGCAACAGGCCGTGCCGGAAGCCCGACGTGCCGTCGCGATGATGGATGCCGCCATCAACTCTGCCAAGGGCGAATACGCCGCGGTGCGCACGCACCTCGACAGCCTGGGCCAGCAGCGCAAGCCGATCATCATCGGCGAGACCGGCTGGAAGGCTGTGCCGGTTGGCAACACCGCCAACCGCGCCCATCCGGTGAACCAGAAGATGTACATCGAGCGCCTGAAGGCCTGGAGCGACGCTGCCAAGGTCAGTGGTGCCGGGCCTGTCAGCATCGTCTACTTCGAGGCCTTCGACGAGCCCTGGAAGGGTGGCGACGACAAGTGGGGCCTGTTCACCGTCGCGCGCAAGGCACGCTACGTGATCCAGGATCCCCAGTTGTACGCCACCAGCCAGTGGGATGCGCCGCCCACCTACACCGATGCCAACGCGGTGTTTGCAGCCACCATCGTCGACAACGTCGTCACGGCCAACCGCTACACCCTGTATTCCGACACGGTCACCGCCGGTGAGGTACGGGTCGACGCGATCCCCCGCACCGATGCGCTGGCCGACCTGACGCTCAAGTTCTTCGGTTGGGACAGCCCGCCCACTGCCTTTGCCGGCGAGTTTGTCGGCACGGCTGCGGATGGTGAAGGCTTCCATTACATCGAAGTCGGTCCGTCGCCCGCCAGCTATGGCTGGGGCTTGTTCGCCACCAGCAGCAGCTCCACCGACCTGAGCCAGTTCGAAGCCAGCGGACGTTTGAACTTCCGCATCAAGACGGCTTACCCCGGCAAGCTGCGTTTCGGTTTCCTCACCGGCAGCGGCAACACCGCCTACGATGTCTACCTCACGCTCAGCAACACCAATGCCGACGGCTACGGCTATGTCAACGATGGCCAGTGGCACAACGTGTCGATCCCGATCAGTGCCCTCAAGGTGGGTGGCGCACCATCGTTCGGCAACAACCCGGCCACGGCGAAGTTCGACCTGGGCAAGGTGAGCAACCCGTTCGTGGTCAACGACGTCTACGACGCCAGCGGCAACACGACGATCAAGGGCAACAAGACGTCGATCTTCATCGACAACATCTACTGGTCCAAGTAGCTCGCTCGCGAAGCAGCCACCATGCCCGCGCCTGCCTCGGCCAATTCGCTCGCCCAGCAGCTTGATCTGCCCAAGCGCGCCATCGCCCTGGTGCTGGCAGGGGGGCGCGGTAGCCGCCTGAAGGAATTGACCGACCGGCGCGCCAAGCCGGCGGTCTACGGCCATGCTGAACAAGTCCTCGCGCGTGTGGGCGTGGTTTGGGCTGGGCTGCAAGGCGCAAACCACCGCCATAGCCCCGCTATGGCGAGGCCTTTGCAAGGCCGCAGACCGCCCAAAACAGGGATGACCGCGCCGCGAGGGACTGGTTCAGCCTTGCCCTACTTCGGCGGCAAGTTCCGCATCGTCCACTTCGCGCTCAGCAACTGTTTGAACTTGAGCATCCGCCGCATCGGCGTCATCACGCAGTACAAGCGCCACAGCCTGCTGCGCCACCTGCAGCGCGACCGGGCGTTCCTGAAGAGCGAGATGAACGAGTTCGGCGGCCTGCTGCCGGCCCAGCAGCGCATGGACCAGGAGGCCCGGTACCGCGGCACCGCCAACGGCGGCTGCATCGTCTCGGGCCAGGTACTGCGCTCGGCGCTGTGCTCGGCCGTGCGGGTGCATTCGCATGCGCAGGTCCAATGGTCGGTGCTGCTGCCCGGGGTTGAGGTCGGGCGGCATGCGCAACTCGATCGCGTGGTGGTTGACCGCGGTTGCCACCTCCCCGATGGCCTGGTGATCGGCTTTGACGCCCAGCACGATGCCACCCGCTTTTACCGCACCGACAACGGCATCACGCAGGTCACCGCGGCGATGCTGGCCCGGCTTGCAGTCCCACCGTGAGGCGTTCTGCACCGGCCAGGCCCAACCGGCTTGGCCAGCCGGATCAATGGCCGTGCGGGGGAGGCGTCCGCTGATGCGCTGCTTCATCACCGCCCTCGGCGGCGACCAGCCGTTGGCCGAGCAGCCCGCGCCGCCGAAGGCCACCGCCGACGACGACGGCTTGCCCCGGGTGTGGGTCGACACCACGCGCCGCTTCCAGACCGTGCTGGGCTTTGGCGGCGCGTTCACCGAGGCCGCCGCCGTCACCTGGCAGAAGCTGGGCCCCGACCGCCAGGCCGACGTGCTGACCGCTTGCTTCGATCCGCACCGCGGCCACGGCTACACGCTGTGCCGGGTGCACATGAACAGCTGCGACTTCGCCCTGGGCAACTACGCCCATGTCGAGCGGCCCGACGACTTCGAACTCGCCAGCTTCAGCATCGCGCGCGACCGCCAGGCCCTGCTGCCCTTCATCCAGGCCGCGCTGCGGGTGGCGGGCCGGCCGATCCACCTGCTGGTGTCGCCCTGGAGCCCGCCGGCGTGGATGAAGACCACCGGCGCAATGAACGGCGGTGGCCGGCTGCGGCCCGACTGCCGCGCCGCCTGGGCGCAATGCTTCGTGCGCTTCATCCAGGCCTACCAGGCCGAAGGCGTGGCGGTGTGGGGCGTCTCGGTGCAAAACGAGCCGATGGCCAGCCAGCGCTGGGACAGCTGCCTCTACAGCGCCGAGGAAGAGCGCGACTTCGTGCGCGACCACCTGGGCCCAGCGCTGCAACAAGCCGGCCTGGGCGAGGTGAAGATCGTGATCTGGGACCACAACCGCGACGGCCTGGTCGAGCGTGCCAGCGTGGTCTATGCCGACCGCCAAGCCGCGCGCTATGTCTGGGGCGCCGGCTTTCACTGGTATGTCGAAGACCAGTTCGACCAGGTGCAGCTGACCCACGACGCCTGGCCCGACAAGCAGCTGCTGTTCACCGAAGGCTGCCAGGAAGGCGGCCCGCACACCGGCTCCTGGGCGCTGGGCGAGCGCTACGCCCGGTCGATGATCCAGGACCTGAACCACTGGACCGTGGGCTGGATCGACTGGAACCTGCTGCTCGACGAGCGGGGCGGCCCCAACCATGTCGGCAACTTTTGCAGCGCGCCGCTGCTGGCCGACACCGCCGCCGACCGCCTGCTGCCGCAGAGCTCTTACGCCTACATCGGCCACTTCGCGCGCTTCGTGCGCGCTGGCGCCCAACGTGTGCTGTGCGCGGCCAACCAGCAGGTGCTGGAGTGCACCGCCTTCATTCATGCCGACGGCAGCGTGGCCACCGTGGTGATGAACCGCAGCGAGATCCCGCTGCGCTTCGTGCTGCGTATCGACGACCAGCGGGTGTGCATCGACCTGCCCGCCCGCGCCATCACGACCTGCCTGAGCTCTAACCCCCATTCATGACAGCCACGACCGAAACACGCGGCCAGTTTGTCGAGGAAGCCGGCGACACCTGGTACCGCATCGACCAGCCCGACCCGCAGCGGCCGTTTTTCATGACGCTGGCCGGCGACAGCGACCTGTGGGCCTTCGTCTCGTCGGCCGGCTCGCTGACGGCCGGCCGCCGCGACCCCGACGGCGCGTTTTTTCCGTACGAGACCGTCGACAAGATCCACCGGCGCTGGCAG
>JAYVDE010000287.1:0-13983 GCA_043749575.1 Burkholderiaceae bacterium
TCGGATCGCTTCAACGGCCCGGCGACCAAGGGGTTCTTGTCCGACGGGTGGCGGCAGAAGTCGAAGCCCAGGTCGCGCTTCATGTGGGCGTAGGGGTTGTGCACCCCGTTGGCGTGGTTCTTGGCGGCGATGGCGGCCAGCGCGTCGCTCTGGTCACCGAAGCGATCAAAGTAGCCGCTGGCGATCTGGCCAAACACGCCGGCAAAGCCGCCCGGCGTGTCGCCTTCTTCTTTGACGTACGAGCACTTCAGCAGCACCTCGCCGATCTGCGCGCCGGGCAACGTGTTCATCTTCTCGAAGCCGACCACCAGCACCCGCTTCAAGCGGCCGCTGGTCAGCGCGTCGAGCGCGGCCCAGATCGCGGCCGAGCCGGTGGCGCAGGCGTTTTCCAGCCGCACCGACGGCACGTGCCGCAACTCGGGGATGGCCACCGCGGCCATCGCGCCGCTGAAATCCTGGCGCAAAAAGCCGCCGTTGAAATGGCCGACAAACACGCCGTCGATGTCGGCGGGTGTCAGTCCGGCGCTGGCGATGGCGGGCAGCGCGGCGTCGCGGAACAGCTGTTCGGCGTCGATGTTGTCGAGCTTGCCAAACGGGGTGTGGCCCCAGCCAACGATGTGGGGAGTGGACATGGTGGCGGTCTCCTGTGGGCTGCGCGGGCGCAGCGGTTGGTCTACTATTTGAACCCGGCGCTGGGCGATTGATCGGCTGGCCCCAACCCAATCGAAAATTTTAGGCTGACAGAACCCTTCGCCCGGTTGGCGTTTCTGCTGCTGGCATCGAAAAAGGTTCAAATTGTGGACCGATCACTAGGGGTTTATGCGGACCGATGACGCCACCGACAAGCCCGAAACCGCCGGCGCGCAGACCTTGCGCCGCGGCTTGGCGGTGTTGCGCTTGTTGACCCGCGTCGGCCCGGGCGGCCTGCGCATGGGCGAGATTGCCCGCCGCTCGGGCCTGAACAAAGCTACCGCCATCCGCCTGACCCGGACCCTGGTCGACGAGGGTTTTGTGCTGCACGACCAGGCCACCAGCGCCTACCGGCTGGGGCCCGAGGCTTTTGCGGTGGGCCTGGCTGCCGAGCCCAGCTACGAACTGCAGCGCCTGGCCGTGCCGGCGCTGCGCGCGCTGGCGTTGGAATCGGGCGACACGGTGTTCTTCACCGTGTTGCACGGCATCGAAAGCATCTGCCTGTCGCGCTGGGAGGGCGATTACCCGATCCGCAACCAGCTGGTGAAGGCCGGCGACCGCTGGCCGCTGGGGGTGGGCGCCGGCAGTTGCGCGATGCTGGCCGCGCTGGCCGACGACGACATCGCCAACATCCTGGCGCGCAATGCGGCCCAGCGGACCGCGCATTTCCCCAACTGCACCGACGCGGCCATCCACCGCTTGATCCGGGAAACCCGCGCCCAGGGCTACTGCCTGAACCCCGGCCTGGTGCTGGAAAGCAGCTGGGCCATCGGCGTGTCGGTGGTCGACGTCAACCACCGCCCGGTGGCGTCGATCAGCCTGGCCGCGATCGAGCCCCGGCTGGGCCCGGCGCGGCGGGCGGCGCTGGGCCACCGGCTGATGCAGGCCAGCCGCGAGTTGACGGCGCTGCAGGCCGACGGCAGCGGCGCACCGCCTCGGGCGGGCTGAGCCGGCGGGCCCGGCCCCAGCCGATGCTCGACCCTAGACTGCGGCCATCCGGCGCCACCGCCACTTTCTACAGGAATCGACATGACAACAACCCTCCCTGCCACCACCCCGGTGGCCGTGGTCACCGGCAGCGCCCGCGGCATCGGCCTGGCCATCGCCCAGTGGTTCCTGGCGCAGGGCGGCCGCGTGGCGCTGTGGGATATCGACGCCGACACGCTGTTGAAGACCGAACAGGCGCTGGACCAGCCCGGCCGGGTACTGGCGCTGCAGTGCGATGTGTCCAAGCCTGACCAGGTGCAGGCCGCCACCGAGAGAACCGCGGCGCACTTCGGCCGCATCGATTCGCTGGTCAACAACGCCGGCGTGGCGGTGTTCAAACCGGTGCTGGAGACCAGCTTCGACGAATGGCAGACCGTGCTGGCCACCAACCTCAGCGGTCCGTTCCTCTGCACCCAGGCGATCGCGCCGGTGATGCTGAAAACCGGTGGCGGCGCGGTGGTGAATATCGCGTCGATCTCGGGCCTGCGCGCCAGCACGCTGCGGGTGGCCTACGGCACCAGCAAGGCCGCGCTGATCCACCTGACCAAGCAACACGCCACCGAACTGGGCACCGTGGGCATCCGGGTCAACGCCATCGCCCCCGGGCCGGTGGAAACCGAGATGGCCAAGCTGGTGCACAGCGAGGCGATCCGCCGCGACTACTTCGCGGTGATCCCGCTGGCGCGCTACGGCAGCCCCGAGGAGATCGCCAATGCGGTGGGCTTCCTGTGCAGCCCGGCGGCCAGCTACATCAACGGCCAGGTGCTGGCGGTGGACGGCGGCTTCGACGGCGCGGGCGTGGGCCTGCCAACGCTGCGCGAGACACCGCGCCTGGGCGCCTGAGCCACCGCTTGGCGGCCACCGGTCCAGCCGCGCTGTGCCCACCTCGGTGGGCCGCCGGCACGGCACGGCACGGCACGGCACGGCACGGCACGGCCCGGCCCGGCCCGGACCTGAACCTGGACCTGGACCTGGACCGGCTGGGGCGTCGGCGCAGTCAGCGACCTGGCGTTGCGCCCATCGCTGCCGGCAGCCCGCGCCGCAACGATTCGTAGAAGCACACTGCCGCCGCTGCGGCGACGTTGAGCGACTCTTCGCCACCCGGCTGCGGGATGCGCACGGTGAGGGCACAGCGTGCCAGCAGCGTCGGCGCCACGCCCTGCCCTTCATGGCCCAGCACCCAGGCACACGGGTGCGGCAGCGCCGCGTTATGCAGCAGCGCGTCGCTGGTCAGGCTGGTGCCCACCAGCGGCACCTGCAAGCCGGCCAGGTCGTCAGGCTGCAGGCCTTCGATCAGCCGCAGGCCGAAATGCGCGCCCATGCCGGCGCGCAGCACCTTGGCCGACCACAACGCCGCCGTGCCCTGCAGTGCCAACACCTGGCCGATGCCGAAGGCGGCGGCGCTGCGCAGGATGCTGCCGACGTTGCCGGCGTCCTGCACCCGGTCGAGCACCACGCTGGCGGCGCCGGGGTTGATCGCCAGGGCCGGCGGCAGCGCCAGCACGAAACCCAGCCGGGCCGGTGACTGCAGCGCGCTGAAGCCGTCGAACAGCGCGTCGGGCACCAGCACCACTTGCGGTGCCCAGTGCGCCAGCGCACGCAGGCCGGGCTGCGCCCAGGCGCTGTCGGCCACCACCGCCTGCAGCGGCCGCTGGCCACGCTGGCGCAGCGCCGAGCAGAGGTGTTCACCTTCCAGCCACAACGCACCCGCTTTGCGGTAGGCAGCGGGGTCGCGCGCCAGTTTGCGCAGGCGCACCAGCAGCGGGTTGTCGCGCGAGCTGACCAGCTGCGGGGGGATCATTCAATGGCCGCCAGCACGGCGCGCACCGGGGCATAACTGCGGCGGTGGGCGGCGCAGGCGCCGTGTGTGCGCAACGCGACCAAGTGGTCGGCAGTCGGGTAGCCCTTGTGGCGGGCAAAACCATAGGCCGGATGGGCCTCGTGCAGCGCCTCGCACAGCCGGTCGCGGTGCACCTTGGCCAGGATCGACGCGGCCGAGATCGCCGGCACCTTGGCGTCGCCCTTGACGATGGCCTCGGCCGGCATGGTCAGTACGGGCAGGCGGTTGCCGTCCACCAGCACCAGGCGCGGCGGCAGGCGCAGGCCGGCCACGGCGCGCTGCATCGCCAGCAGCGTGGCCTGCAGGATGTTGAGGCGGTCGATCTCCTCGACGCTGGCCTCGGCGATGCAGCAGGCCAGCGCCTTGGCGCGGATCTCGTCGAACAGGCGCTCGCGGCGACGCGGGCTGATGAGCTTGCTGTCGCCCAGGCCCTTGATCGGCTTGAGTTCATCCAGGATCACCGCCGCGGCCACCACCGGCCCGGCCAGCGGCCCCCGGCCGGCCTCGTCGACGCCGGCGACCAGCGTGAACCCGTCCCAGTGCAGCAGCCGCAGTTCAGGCCGCGTCGATGATTTGCGCGATGGCATCGGTGGCTTTTTGCGCGGTGTTCTGGCGCAGGTTCAGGTGCAAGTCGGTGAAGCGGCATTCGAGTGCGGCGACGCGTTGCGGGTCGTCCAGCCAGGCCAGGCCTTCGCGCGCCAGCGATTCGGGCGTGGCGGCGTCCTGAATCAGCTCGGGCACCACAAACTCGCCGCACAAGATGTTGGGCAGGCCCACCCAGGGCTGGTAGCGCATGCGCTTCATGCGCTGCCAGTTCAGCCAGGCCAGGTGGTAGGTGATGACCATCGGCCGCTTGAACAACGCCGCCTCCAGCGCGGCGGTGCCGCTGGCGACCAGCGCCAAGTCGCAGGCGGCCAGCGCCTCGTGGCTCTGGCCGTCGAGCAAGCTGATGGCCGCGCCGTTGGCGTGTAGGGTCCGCAGCGGCTCGACCAGCCCGCGCAGGCCCGGCACCACCGGCATCACGAAGCGCAGCTCGGGCCGCTGACGCTGCATCAAAGCGGCGGCCGCCAGCAAACGCGGCGCGATGTGGGCGATCTCGCTGCGCCGGCTGCCCGGCAGCAGCGCGACCACGGTGTCGCCGTCAGCCAGGCCCAGCGCGGCCCGCGCCGCCGCACGCGGCGGCAGCAGCGGGATCTCATCGGCCAGCGGGTGGCCGACGAAGGTGGCCGCCACGCCGTGCCGCTGCAACAACGCGGGCTCAAACGGAAACAGGCACAGCACATGGTCGGCGGCGCGGGCGAGCGTTCTCACCCGCTCGCCGCGCCAGGCCCAGATCGACGGGCAGACGAAGTGGATGGTCTTGATACCGCCCTGGCGCAAGCGGGTTTCGAGGCCGAAGTTGAAATCGGGCGCGTCGATGCCGATGAAGGCCGTCGGCCGTTCGTGCAGCAGGCGATCGGCCAGCTGGCGGCGGATGCGCAGCAGCTCGGGCAGGCGGCCCAGCGCGTCGACATAGCCGAACACCGACAGCCGCTCGTGCGGCCACCAGGCATCGAAGCCCTGCGCCACCAGCTTGGGGCCGCCGATGCCGCCGGCCTGCAGCTCAGGCCAGCGCGCCTTCAGGCCTTGCAGCAACAGCCCGCCCAGCAGATCGCCCGAGGCCTCGCCAGCGACCATGCCCAGCCGCAGCGCAGCGTTGACCATGCCGGCGCCTAGTAGTCCGTTTCACCAAAAACACCACATGAAATCGCGTATTTTTCCGCCATGCGTCCTTGCATCCCCTTGCCGCACTGGCAGTGCGACTGCGGGTCTACGCCTAGCCTGGCGAAAAAATCCATCAGTTTCATTTCGTAATGCCTTTGGTGAAACGAACTACTAGGCGTGGTGCCGGGCGAGCGACTCGAAAAATTCCTGCACCAGCAGATACCGTTGCCGATCGAGCGCTCTCCCATCCCCTTTGCGGCAGTCGCTGCCGACATGGAACAAGGCGAGGTCGTCGCGCTGAATCAGGGCGACGCTGCCCGCGCGGTACTCGCGTCTTGCGCGGTGCCGGGTCTGTATGCGCCGGTGCGTGCACGCGGCCGGCTTCTGGCCGACGGGCAGGTGGTCAGTCCCCTGTCGGTGCTGACGGCGCGCAGCCTCGGCGCTGCGCGCGTGCTCGCCGTCGATGTCGTCTATCCGCCCCAGCACTCCGCAATGTCGAACCCGATCTCGATGTTGTTCCAGTCAATGATCGTTTCAGGTTGGCGCCATGCGCTTGCCGCCCGCGCGCTCGCGGACCTTGTCATCATCCCGAAAATTCGCACAACTTCACAGCTCGGCCTGGCGAGCCGCGCCTGGGTGACCGAAGCGGGCGAGCGGGCGGCCAGCGCGCAGTTGCAGGAGATCCGCGCGCTGTTCGAGCACGCGTAGGCCAGGCAAGCCACTGCTCAACTATCGAACCGTGACGCCGGGCGTCGGACAGGTAGGTCGGCCACACGGACTTCAGCCGCTTCGGCGATCACATTCCGTACTACCGGCAGGAGCAGATCAACGCACGCTCTGGGGTGCGCACGCCGCGCTCAACCTTGGCCGCCTGGGGCGGGCAAACGGGGGCGCCGTTGAGGCCGCTGTACGAGGCGCAGGGGGTGTTCGTGCTCGGCTCGCACCAGTCTTGACACGCATCAAGCGCCCGGCCGGCGTCTGGCCTACAGTGAACGACATCGCAACCACGGAAGTCGCCCATGTACCGCAACCTCTTCGTCCCCGTCGATGGCAGCCTGCTGAGCCTGCGGGCGATGGCATCGAGCATCGCGCTGGCCAAGCAGTTGGGTGCGGCCATCACCGGCTTCGTGGTGGAACCCGATGCGCCGCTGCCGATGGAGGGCTCGCCGTTGCCGGCTTATGCCGAGGCGACTGAAAAACACATCGCACGCACCGACACCCATGCGCACAACGTGCTGGCGCGCTTCGAGGTGATGGCGGCCGAGGCGGGTGTGGCCTTCACCGGCCTGCATGCGCGCACCGACGGGGTTGACCGCGCGATCATCGAGCAGGCCGAGGAGTCTGGCTGCGACATGATCGTCATGCTGACCCACGGCCGCGGCACCTTCGGCGAAATGCTGTTCGGCTCACACACCAAAAACGTGTTGGCCAAGTGCAAGCTGCCCCTGCTGGTGCTGCACTGATCGTCGGCCCGACCCGGTGACGGGTCAGCGCGGCGGCGCCAGCAAAGGCAGCCGGTCCAGCCGGGCCTCGATGTCGGCCATCATCTGTCGATAGGCTGGCGCGCCGACACCGCCGTAGCGGCGTTGAAACGCCCGCTCCGACAAGGATTCAGGCAGATCGGCCACCATCGGCAGCAGGTCGGCTTCGGTCAGCGGGGCCGCCAGCCGGGCCTGCAGCAGCTGCGGGCTGCGTGCCGCCAGCTGGCCGAACCGGGTGCCGGCACGGTCGGCGGCGATGTCATTGAAACTGAAGCCGCTGCCGCCGCGCGAATCGGCCACTTCCTTGTACAGACCGATCGCATCGGCCAGCGGACCACCGCCCTCGGCCGCCAGCGCCGCCGACACCAGGAAGTGCTGCGGCGTGTCGCGCCGGTCGGCCAGGGTGATGACCAGGGGCCGGGGTTGCGGCCACTGCTGCGCCACGGGCACGATGGCCGACAGGCCTTGGTCGTTGACCAGAAAGGCCAGCGCCACCAGCGCGGCACGGTTCTCGCGCAGCGCGCTGTCGGCATCGGTCGACCGCTCGCGGGCCAGCGCGAACACCGGCCCCAGCAACCGCGCCATCGACACCGGCCGGGCGGCAACGCCCGGCGGCGCCAGTTCAGCGCTCAGCCGCGCCAGCTGGTCGGCATAGGCCTTGAGGCGCTGCTGGTCGGCCGCCGGCAGCAGGCTGTCGCTCAGTGCCTGCTCGGCGTTGTCGGGCCAGGCATAGGCCAACACCAGTTGTTGTGGGCCGAAGACCACCCGGCGGACCAGGCGTTGCGCCAGTTCGCCCTGGGCGCCCAGGTCCAGCATGCCCAGCAGGCGCGGCAGCAGGGCTTCGACCAACCAGCCCGGCACCGGCAGCCGGCCCACCCGCAGTTTTTCGACCGCCGGCAGTCCGTCGGTCTGCCGCAGCACCGCATGCAGGTTGAGCCAGCCGCGCAGCGGTGTGCCGGCCAGCGGGGTGTGGCTCAGCGGCAGGCTGGCCTGCACCAGCGCCAGCCCGGGCTGCAGCCGCACGCGGGCCTGCACCTCGCCCAGCGCGCCACCGCTGCGCTGCCCGACCTGGTTGGCCAGCAACTCCAGCTCGCGCTGCGACAACAGCACCGCGCGGGTGATGCCGGGCAGCTTGCCGCGCGGGTCGTTGTCGCGCAGCAGCAGTCTGGCGCGCGCGATGTCGTCGCTGGTCAAGGTCGGCGCCTGGCTCACCAGGGGCTGGGGTTCGACCGCCAGCCACAGCGCGCCGGCGATCCCCAGGGGCAGCAGCAGCAGGCAGGACAGCAGGGCCCAGGTCATCACAGGTCGCAGGGAGGGCATGGCGCGAAGTCTGCCATCCCGCGCCAGCGCCCGGCTTACCAAGGATCGACGAAGCGGTTGGCCGGGCTGGGCTCGCCGCGCCGTGCCGGCCCGCTGCTGGCCAGGCCCCGCACGATCCAGCCGCGGGTGTCGGCGGGGTCGATCACGGCGTCGATCTCCAGCGTGGTGGCCATGTTGATGGCCGAGCCGTTGGCGTATTGCCGCGCCACCAGTTGCTGGTAGAGCGCGTCGCGGGCTTGTGTGCCATTCACGCCTTCAGCGGCTGCTTCCAGCTCCTTGCGGAAGCCCAGCTTGACGGCGCCTTCCAGACCCATGCCGCCAAACTCGCCGGTGGGCCAGGCGACGGTGAACACCGGCGCGTCGAAGCCGCCCACCGCCATTGCCTGCGCGCCCAGCCCATAGCCCTTGCGCACCACCACGGTGAAACACGGCACCTGCAAGTGCGCGGCGGTGACAAACAGCCGGCAGGCGTGGCGCACCTGGGCTTGACGTTCCACCTCGGGGCCGACCATGAAGCCGGGGGTGTCGCACAGGCTCAGCAAGGGGATGCCGTGGGCGTTGCACAGCTGCATGAAACGTGCGGCCTTGTCGGCGCCCTCGGGGTCGATGGCGCCGCCCAGGTGGTGCGGGTTGTTGGCGAAGATGCCGACCGGCCGGCCTTCGATGCGGGCCAGCGCGGTGACCATGCCGGCGCCAAAGCCGGCGCGCAGTTCGAGCACGCTGCCGGTGTCGGCCAGCGCGGCCACCACGGCACGCATGTCGTAGACCCGCAACCGGTTTTCGGGGATCAGGTGGCGCAGCGCGCGGGCATCGCCGGCTTGCCATTGCTGATGGCGGCCCTGGAAGTAGCCGAGGTACTGTTTTGTGGCCGCCACCGCCGCTGCTTCATCGGCGACCAGCAGGTCGACCACGCCGTTGTGGTGCTGCTCTTTGGCCGGGCCGATCTCCTCGGGCCGGTAAAGCCCTAAGCCACCGCCTTCGATCATCGCCGGCCCGCCCAGGCCGATGTTGGCGGCTGCTGTGGCGATGATCACGTCGGCGCAGCCCAGCAGCGCGGCGTTGCCGGCGAAGCAGCGGCCATGCACCACGCCGACCACCGGTACCTTGCCCGACAGCGCCGCGAACTGGCTGAAGGTGTGGTTGTTCAGCCCGGCCACGATGGGCATGTCGACATCACCCGGCCGGCCGCCGCCGCCTTCGGCAAACAACACCGTGGCCAGCCGCCATTGGTGGGCCAGGCCCAGCAGCCGGTCTTTTTTGTGGTGGTTGCGCCAGCCCTGGGTGCCGGCCAGCACGGTGTAGTCGTAGGCCATCACGGCGCATCGGCTGCGCTCCGGGCCGTGTTCGGCGGCGTTGACCGTGCCGATGCCGGTGACCATGCCGTCGGCCGGCGTGTTGCGCACGAGATCGTCCAAGCTTCTGCGGCGGGTCTGTGCGGCGATGGCGTAGCCGCCGTATTCGCTGAACGAGCCGGCGTCGCACAGGTCGGCGACGTTCTCGCGCGCCGTGCGCCCGCCCGCGGCGTGGCGCTTTGCCACTGCGGCGGGGCGGGCGGCGTCTTGCAACAAGGCGTCGCGGTCGCGCACCCGCTGCAGGTCGGCGCGGATGTGGCCCGGGTCGTGGGCCTGGGTTTCGGCGGCCACGGCGCTGGCCTCATCGACCGGTGCCAGCTGCATCAGCCACTGGCCTTCATTGACGAAGTCGCCCGCCGCCACGCCCAACGCCACCACGCGGGCCGCTGCCGGCAGCGTGATGCCGTGCTGCATCTTCATCGCTTCGAGCACCAGCGCCTCGCAGCCGCCGGCTAGCGTGTCGCCGACCACGGCGTTGAATTGCACCAGCTTGCCGGCCATCGGCGCCCGCAGCGCGATCTGACCTTCGGGCAGCACGGCTTCGGCCGCCGCCGCTGCCGCCGTGGTCGTGGCGGTCAGGTTGGCCGGCGGCGCTGCATCGGTGTGCGCCGCCAACTGGCCTTGCAGCGCCGGCCACTGTGCTTCCAGCCAGCGGGTGTGGATCTCGTGATGGTGCAGTGCGGGGTGCGCGGCCAGCGTGCGCAGCAGCGGCAGGTTGGTGGCCAGGCCGGCGATGCGGCATTCGGCCAGCGCACGCTGCGAGCGGCGCAGCACCTCGCCCCAGCTGCCGCGGTGGCTGACGATCAGCTTGGCCAGCAGGCTGTCGTAGTGCGGCGAAGGCGCCAGCCCGGTGCGGGCGTGGCTGTCCACCCGCACACCGGGGCCGTGGGCGAAGTCGCAGCGGCTGATCAGGCCGGTGGCCGGCCGGGCCTGGCCCTGCTCATCGATCAGCTCGGCGTTGATGCGCCACTGCACCGCGAAGCCGCGCGCCGGCGGCGGGTGCGCCGCATCGAGGCCCAGCGAGGCCAGCGTGGCGCCGCCGGCGATGGCGATCTGCGCGGCCACCAGGTCGACGCCGGTCACCTCCTCGGTCACCGTGTGTTCGACCTGCAGCCGCGGGTTGGCCTCGATGAAAACGAAGGGCAGCGCAGTCGATTCGTCGTCGACCAGAAACTCGAAGGTGCCCAGGCCCTGGTAGGCGCTGCTGCGCGCCAACACCAGCGCGGCGTGGATCAGCTGCTCGCGCAGCGCGGGGTTCAGGCGCGGGCTGGGCGCGATCTCGACCAGCTTTTGAAAGCGGCGTTGCAGCGTGCATTCACGTTCGCCCAGCGCCATCACCTGGCGGCCGTCGCCCAGCACTTGCACCTCCAGGTGGCGGGCGCGCGGGATCAGCTTCTCGGCATAAACCGCGCCGGCACCGAAGGCGGCCCACGCCTCGGCGGCGCAGCGGGCGTAGGCCACGGCCAGCGCGGCGGGCTCGTGCACCGCGCGCATGCCGCGGCCACCACCGCCGGCCACTGCCTTGAGCATCACGCCGCAGGCCGGGTCGAGCGCCCGCTGGACGGCGAAGAAGGTCTCGATCTCGGCCAGCGTGGCCGCCGCGGTGCCGGGCAGCAGCGGCACACCGTGCTCGGCGGCCAGTTGCCGCGCGCGGGCCTTGTCGCCAAACAGTGCCAATTGCGCCGGTGTGGGGCCGACAAACACCAAGCCGGCATCGGCGCAGGCCTGGGCGAAATCGGCCCGCTCGCTCAAGAAGCCGTAGCCGGGGTGCACCGCCTCGCAGCCCTGCTGGCGGGCGACGGCGATCAGCGCGGCGATGTCGAGGTAGGCCGCCGGGCCGCTGGCGTCCAGCGCCACGGCTTCGTCGGCCAGCGTGGTGTGCAGCGCGCCGGCATCGTCGCGGGCGTAGACGCTGACGGTGACCAGCCCCAGGTCTTGCGCCGCACGAATGATGCGCACCGCGATCTCGCCGCGGTTAGCAATCAGGAGTTTTCTGAACATGCGGTCTCCGCGGCTCGATCACGGCACGCTGCGCGTGCTCGGCGTTTTGGTTCCGACGTCACGGGCGCCATACGCCCATGAGTCTGCACCGCAGGTTCCGCTGCGCGGGCCCTGTCGCCGCGGTTGGCGACCAGCAGTTTCTTGAAGTTCATGCGGACGATGCTACGGGCCGCATTGCGGCGCTGGCGTCACCTTGGTGATGACGCCAGCCGGTGGTCATGGCGCCGCCAACATCCCGCCATCACCGCGCCATCCCCCAGCCATCCCCCAACAAATCACCCAGTTGTCAGGCGATCAGCCGAGCCTCGCCGTCGCCAAACAAGTTGCTGGTGCAGCGAGCGCAGATCGTCGGGTGCGCCGCAGTGGCGCCCACGTCGTCGCGCCAGTGCCAGCAGCGCTCGCACTTGGTCGCGGTCGACGGGCTCACCGTGATCGCCAACGCGTCGCCCGCCAACAGCGTGACCGCCGAGGTGATGAAGACAAACTTCAGGTCGTCGCCCAGCGAGGCCAGCAGCGCGTGGCTCTCGGGCGGCGCCACCAGCGTCACCGTGGCCTGCAGCGACGAGCCCACGCCGCCGGCGCTGCGCACGGCCTCGATCGCCTTGTTGACCGCCTCACGCAACTCGCGGATAGCGGCCCACTTGGCCAGCAGCGCAACATCCGGCGTGGCCAGCGGCCAGTAGGTCTGCTTGAAGATCGAGCCGTGGCCGGGCGCAAACAGGGCCCAGGCTTCTTCGGCGGTGAAGCTGAGAAAGGGCGCCATCCAGCGCAGCGTGGCCTGGGTGATGTGCCACAGCGCGGTCTGCGCGCTGCGCCGGGCCACGCTCTTGGGCGCGGTGGTGTAGAGCCGGTCCTTCAGCACGTCGAGGTAAAACGCGCCCAGGTCTTCAGAGCAATAGACCTGCAGCTTGGCGACCACCGGGTGGAACTCGTAGACCTCGAAGTGCGCCAGGATCTCGGCCTGCATCGCGCCGGCACGGGCCAGCGCAAAGCGGTCGATCTCCAGCATGTCGTCGGCGCCCACGCTGTCCTTGGCCACGTCGAAATCACTGAGGTTGGCCAGCAGGAAGCGCAGCGTGTTGCGGATGCGGCGGTAGCCGTCGACCACCCGCGCCAGGATCTTGTCGTCGCCGGTGATGTCGCCTGAATAATCGCTGGCGGCGACCCACAGCCGGATGATGTCGGCGCCCAGCTTCTGGCTGATGACCTGGGGCTCGATGCCGTTGCCCAGACTCTTGCTCATCTTGCGGCCCTGGCTGTCGACGGTGAAACCGTGGGTCAGCAGGCCGCGGTAGGGCGCGCGGCCGTAGATTGCGTTGGCCAGCAGCAGTGAGCTGTGGAACCAGCCGCGGTGCTGGTCGTGGCCTTCCAGGTACAGATCGGCCTCGGGGCCGACGTCGTGGTGGCCCAGTGAGCTGCTGTCGCCAAACGCGGCGTTGGCATGCGTGCCGCGCAGCACATGCCAGAAGGTGCTGCCAGAGTCGAACCAGACCTCCAGGATGTCGCTGCTCTTGGTGTAGTGCGGGGCGTCTTCGGCGCCCAGGATCTGCTCGGTCGTCACCCGGCTCCAGGCTTCGATGCCGCCTTGTTCGACGATGGCCGCGGCCTGGTCGAGGATCGCCATCGTCCGCGGGTGCAGCTCGCCCGAATCCACGTGCATGAAGAAGGGCACCGGCACGCCCCAGCTGCGCTGGCGGCTGATGCACCAGTCGGGCCGGTTGGCGATCATGTCGCGCAGCCGGGCCTGGCCGTTCTCGGGGTAGAAGCTGGTGTGTGCGATGGCGTCCAGCGCCATCTCGCGCAGCGTCTTGGGCGCCTTGTCTTTAGTGAACACGCCTTCGCCCTCGTCCATGCGGATGAACCATTGCGCCGCGGCGCGGTAGATCACCGGGCTCTTGTGGCGCCAGCAATGCGGGTAACTGTGGCTGATGGTCTCGGTGGCGAGCAGCCGGTCGGCGGCCTGCAGCGCCTGCAGAATGGTCGGCACGGCCTTCCAGATGTTCAGGCCACCGAACAGCGCGAAGTCGGCGGCGTAACTGCCGTTGCCCTGCACCGGGTTCAGGATGTCGTCGGTGCTCAGGCCATGCGCGACGCAGCTGTTGAAGTCGTCCAGCCCGTAGGCGGGCGACGAGTGGACCAGGCCGGTGCCGTCGTCGGCGGTGGCGTAGTCGGCCAGGTAGACGGGGCTCAGGCGGTCGTAGCCGGGGTCAACGGCAGCCAGCGGGTGGTGGAAGTTCAGGCCGCCCAGCTTCTCGCCCAGCACCGTGGCCAGCACGCTGCCGGTCAGGCCGTAGCGCAGCATGCAGGCCTCGACCAGCGACGTGGCCAGGATCAGCAGGCCACGTTCGGTATCGACCAGCGAATAGTCCAGCGCCGGGTTCAGGTTCAGCGCCTGGTTGGCGGGAATGGTCCAGGCGGTGGTGGTCCAGATCACCGCGAAGGCGTCTTTGCTCAGCGGGCCGACGCTGAACGCCGCCGCCAGCTTGGCCGGCTCGGCACAGAGGAAGGCGACGTCCAGCGTCTGGCTCTTCTTGTCGGCGTACTCGATCTCGAACTCGGCCAGCGACGAGCCGCAATCGAAGCACCAATAAACTGGTTTCAAACCCCG
>JAYVDE010000288.1:0-5451 GCA_043749575.1 Burkholderiaceae bacterium
CGTCTCGCTGCTGCTGCCCGTGCTGCAGCGCTTTTTCTAGCCTTGCTCGTTCCCCCACCCTCGTTCCCCACCGTCGCCCCCCGACCCCTCGCCATGCAAACCGCACTTGCTCCACAGTACCAAGGCACGCCCGACGGCGAGGCCGCCCAGGCCATCCTGCGCAAGTGTGTGCACTGCGGCTTCTGCACCGCCACCTGCCCCACCTACTTGCTGCTGGGCGACGAGCTGGACGGCCCGCGTGGCCGCATCTACCTGATGAAGCAGGTGCTCGAAGGTGCCACACCGACCCGCGCGACCCAGCTGCACCTGGACCGCTGCCTGACCTGCCGCAACTGTGAAACCACCTGCCCCAGCGGCGTGCAATACGGCCAGCTGGTCGACATCGGCCGCAAGATCGTCGAGGCCAAGGTCGAGCGCCCGGCGGGTGAACGGGCGCTGCGCTGGCTGCTGAAAGAGGGCCTGACCTCGCCGTTGTTTGGCCCGGCGATGGCGCTGGGCAAGCTGGCGCGGCCGCTGCTGCCCGACAGCCTGAAAGACAAGGTGCCCGGCACGAGCCACCCGCGCGCCAAGCTGTGGCCGCAGCGCGAGCACCCGCGCAAGGTGCTGATGCTGGCCGGCTGCGTGCAACCGGCGATGCTGCCCAACATCAACAGCGCCACCGCCCGGGTGCTGGACGCCGCCGGCATCCAGACCTTGGTGGCCGCCAAGGCCGGCTGCTGCGGCGCGCTGCGCAGCCACTTGAACGACCACGCAGGCGGCCTGGCCGACATGCGCCGCAACATCGACGCCTGGTGGCCGATGGTCAGCGCCGGCACGGTCGAGGCGATCGTGATGAACGCCAGCGGCTGCGGCGTGGCGGTCAAAGACTACTGCCACGCGCTGGCCACCGACCCGGCCTACGCCGACAAGGCCAGACGCATCAGCGAACTGACCCGCGATCTCAGCGAGCTGCTGCCCGAGATCGTGGCGGCCATCAAACCCCGGCTCGTGGCCCTCCCCCGCCCGGCGGGGGAGCGGGGAGGGGGTGCCCCATCCTCACCCGCCCGACGGGTGGAACGCCTGGCGTTCCACCCGCCCTGCACGCTGCAGCACGGCCAGCAGTTGCGCGGCGGTGTCGAGGGCGCGTTCCGCGAACTGGGCTTCGAGATCAGCGTGGCGACCAACGAGGCCCATCTGTGCTGCGGCTCGGCCGGCACCTACAGCGTGCTGCAGCCCGAGCTGAGCCACCAGCTGCGCGACCGCAAGCTGGGCCACCTGGCCGAGCTGCAGCCCACGGCCATCCTGTCGGCCAACATCGGCTGCATCCAGCACCTGCAGAGCGGCACGACGACGCCGGTCAAGCACTGGATCGAGGCGCTGGACGAGGCGCTGGCGGGCGGCTGAGCACGCCGCGGTTGCGCCGGTCAGCGAAGCCGCTGCGCCAGTCAGCGAGGTTGCACCGCCGCTTCTGGCAGCGGTTCGGGCCGGATGTGCAGCGCCCAGATCACCCCGGCGATCAGCAGCGCCACGCCCACGCCCGTGAGCAGCGGCGGCCACTGGCCACGCAGCGCCAGCGCATAGGCCAGCGCCGACAGCGTCTCGAAGACGATCAACTGGCCCACCAGCGCGGTCGGCAGGCGCTGGCTGGCCTCGTTCCAGCACAGCGTGCCCAGCCAGCTGGCGAACAAGCCGATGGTCAACATCAGGCTGACAAACACCGCCGGCCGCGGCCCCAGCGGCATCTCCAGCGGGCTGTGGCTGAGTGCCGTCCAGGCCCAGAACCCGGCGTAGCCGAGCAGCGCCAGCGGCAGCGTGGCCAGCCCCTGCGCGGTGGCCCAGGCGCGCGGGCTGCGGTCGGGGTGGGCGCGCAGCCAGTCGGCGTTGCGGATGGGATACCAGGTCCAGCAGGCCACCGCGCCCACCGCCAGCCCGCCGCCCAGCGCGTAGCGGGTGAAGTCGGCGTGGGGGTCGGCGCGCAGGTGCTCCAGTTCCACTTGATTGACGCAGGCGATGCCGACGGCGATCAGGCCCAGCGAGGGCAGCAGCTTCAACCAGGGCAAGCGGCCATCACGTGCCCCGTCCCTCAGGTTGCTGCAGATGGCGATGACCACCGGCAGGGTGCCGATGACCATGGTCGGCAGCGGCCCACCGGCGTGCCCGATGGCGCTGGCCAGGAACAAGTAGTAGACGATGTTGCCGACCAGCCCCAGCTTGCCGGCCTCCAGCCAATCGTCGCGGCTCAGGCGCCGCAGGCGGCCGCGGTCGATCCAGGCCAGCGGCAGCGCGATCAGGCCGAACGCCAGGTAGCGGCCGAACGACTGCAGGGCGGCGGGGTAATCGGGCAGCAGCAGCGGGACTATGAAGACCAGGCCCCACAGCAGGCCGGCGGCCAGCGCGAACGAAGTACCGAGCCAGATCTCAGTGCTCGCTGGCGCCGCAGGCGCTTTTGGGCGGAGTCAGGGGCTGGGTCATGCTCGGCGCAAGCCCAGCCAGACCACGGTGGCCACCACCAGCAGGCCACCGGCGACCTGCATCGTCGCGATGGCTTGACCCAGGATGGCCCAGGCCAGCCCCAGTGCAAAGATCGGCTCGACGTTCATGATCGCCGAGTTGGCCACCACGCCCAGCCGTGGCAGCACGGTGAACATGACGGTGAAGGCCGTGCCGTACAACACCGTCAGCGCGCCCAGGCCCCACCAGCCGGCGGCGGCAACGGGCAGGTGCGGGCCGCCTTGCCAGGCGATCGCGGCCAGCGCCATCGCGCCGACACCGGCCATGGTGGTGAAGGTGCGCAAGCGGCCGTCGAGGTCACCGGCCTCGTGCTGGGTGAGCACCAGCGCCAGGCCGAAGGTGGCCGCCGCCGTCAGCGCAAAGGCCACGCCGGCGCCGATCTGGCCCCATTGCGCGGCCGCGCCCAGGCCCGATGCGGCGCCCATCACGTCCAGCGCCAGCGCCAGCCCCAGCAGCATCACCGGCATGGCGCGCAGCAGGCGCGGCGCCGGCCGGTGGCCGTAGACGACGCGGGCCCACAGCGCCGTCCACAGCGGGTAGGTGTTGAAAGCCAGCAGCGCCAGCGCCACCGGCAGCCGCGCCACTGCCGAATAAAGGCACAGGCTCTGCACGCCGACCAAGGCCGCGATGGCCGGCAGCGCGCGGCGGTGGCGCGGGCTCAGCGTTCGCGCGGCCGGCGGCTGCAGCAGCAACAGCAGGCCGACCACGCTGGCGGTGACGACGCTGCGCACGCTGACCGCGGTGGCCACGTCGAGGCCGTGATTGAAGGCCAGCCGGGCAGCGACATGGTTGGCGCCCATCATCAGCGCGATCAGCAGCAGGGTGGCGAAGGCGGCGACCGACAAGGCCGGTGCAACGGGGGCGCGCAAGGACATGACCACATTGTCGCGGCAGCGCCGCGCGGCCGGCTTGGCGGACGCCGGCACGCCCCACCCTCCCGACGCGCTGCAGCGGCATCGTTCGGCTGGTCACCGGGACGGCCGAACCCCAGGTGCGCGGCGGGCAGCTGGTGCTAAGCTGCCTTTTCCCCCGCAAAAAGGAGACACCATGCCCGGTCTGCTGCCCGACCTTGACCCCGATGGCCTGCTCGAATACTCGGTGGTCTACACCGACCGCGCACTGAACCACATGTCGCAGAAGTTCCAGGGTGTGATGCGCGACATCTCATCGGTGCTCAAGGAGGCCTACCACGCCCGCTCGGCCATCGTCGTGCCCGGCAGCGGCAGCTTCGGCATGGAGGCGGTGGCGCGCCAGTTCGCCACCGGCAAAAAAACCCTGGTGATCCGCAACGGCTGGTTCAGCTACCGCTGGACCCAGATCTTCGAGATGGGCGGCATCCCCGCCAGCAGCACGGTGTTGAAGGCGCGCCGCGTGGCCAACCACCCGCAAGCCGCGTTTGCGCCGGCCCCTATCGCCGAGGTGGTCGCCACCATCCGCGCGCAGCGGCCCGACGTGGTGTTCGCGCCGCACGTGGAAACCGCCGCCGGTTTGATCCTGCCCGACGACTACCTGCGTGCGGTGGCCGCGGCCACCCACGAGGTCGGCGGGCTGTTCGTGCTCGACTGCATCGCCTCGGGAACGGTCTGGGTCGACATGGCCGAGATCGGTGTCGACGTGCTGGTCAGCGCACCGCAAAAAGGCTGGAGCGGCCCGCCCTGCGCTGCGCTGGTGATGCTGGGTGACGCAGCGCGCCAGCGCATCGAATCCACCACCAGCACCAGCTTTGCCTGCGACCTGAAGAAGTGGCTGCAGATCATGGAAACCTATGAGGGCGGCGGCCATGCCTACCACGCCACCCTGCCCACCGACGCGCTGACCCAGGTGCGCGACGTGATGCTGGAAACCCAGGCTCGCGGCTTCGCGACCGTGCGGGCGCAGCAGCTGGCGCTGGGCGACGCGGTGCGCGCGTTGATGGAGCGCCAGGGTTTCAACAGCGTGGCCGCGCCGGGCTTCAAGGCGCCGGGCGTGGTCGTCAGCTACACCGACGACGCCGGCCTGCACAGCAGCAAGGCCTTCGCCGCGCTGGGCCTTCAAACGGCCGCCGGCGTGCCGCTGATGTGCGATGAGCCGGCCGACTTCAAGACCTTCCGCATCGGCTTGTTTGGGCTCGACAAGCTGGCCGACGTGACGGGCGCCGTGGCACGGCTGGAGCTGGCGCTGGCTCGGTTGCCCGCTCGGCCGGTCCTGGCCAACGCAGCCTGATCTGCAGGTGACCGCAGCCGGCACGGCCCTGGTCCGCGCGGTCGGGCTGTTCAATGCCGGCCAGGTCGAGCATGCCCTGGCCTGCTGCAGCGCGGGACTGGCAGCTCACCCTGGCGATCCCGGCCTGCTGCAGATGCGGGCGTCGTTGTTGCTGTCGGCTGACGACCCCGCCGGCGCGCTGGCCGCCATCGCACCGGTGTTGGCGGCGCACCCTGACCACGCTCCTGCCCGCCGCCTCGCCGACCAGGCCACCTTGCGGCGAGCCATCCAGTGCATCGACCAGGGCCGGCCCGCCGAGGCCGCCGGGTTGCTGCGTGCGCTGACGGTGGCTCAGCCGGCCTGGGTGGCCGCCGGGTTCGCACTGGCATTGGCCGAGGACGACTTGTGCGACCACGACGCCGCCGCGGCCGCGCTGCAGCAGGTGCTGGCCAGCGATCCCGGGCATGCGCAAGCGTGGCTGAACCTCGGCTTGATCGAGCAGGCCCGCGGTCGGCTCGATGCGGCGGTGAACGCGCATGCCCAGGCCTGGGCGATTCGCCCGCTGATGCTGGGCCGCATCGCGATGGCCTTGTGCTCGCAGCGTTGCGGGGCCGTCTGGATCGACGACAGGGCGCTGGCGGTCGAACTCAGCCGCCGGGCGCCGGCCCCGGCCTCGGCCGTTTGACCCTGAAGCGCTTGCGGTAGACCCCCGACTGCTGCAACACCTCGCCGACCAGCGCCGTGTAGCGCTGCGCGTGGTCGGCGCTGAGGGCCTCGACC
>JAYVDE010000289.1:0-5431 GCA_043749575.1 Burkholderiaceae bacterium
CACCGGGCCCCGCACCTGGATCCGCCTGCCGGGCAATGCCGGGCCGCCGGTGCTGTGGCAGCCCTTCGCGGCCTGCGAAGCGGGCGGCAGCGGCCCGCGGTCGGTGTGGAAGAACCTGTCGGGCAACCGCATCCGCTTGCGCGAGGAGTACCCCGCTGGCGGGCTGGCCTTCGAGCAGGAATGGTCGGGCGCCGCCGGGCTGGGCCTGGTGCGCAGCGCCCGGCTGCAGGTGCTGGACGCCTGCACCGCGCCGCTGACCACCCGGGTGCAGGTGCTTGACGGCCTGTTGAACCTGGTGCCGCCCGGCGTCGGCTTCGAGCACTCGTCGACGATGAGCTGCCTGACCGACGCCTACAAGTGGAACGAGTCGGCCGCCAGCGGCCGGCTGGGCTTGTTCACGCTCTACGCGCAGATCTGGGACCGGGCAGAACCCAAGGAATCCTTCGAGGCGCTGGCGGTCTGGCATGCCGGCCTGCCCGCCGACACCCGCACGCTGCTGTCCGACGACCAGGTGGCGGCGTTTTGCAGCACCGGCCAGGTGCAGGCAGAAACCTTGACCCGCGGCCGGCGGGGTTCCTTTCTGGTGAACTTCGACGCCGAAGTGGCCAGCGGTGGCATCGAATGGCAGCTGGTGGTCGATGGCCCGGCCTCGCAGGTGCAGGCCTTCGAGCTGGCGCAGGCCCTGACCGCCGGCGGCGGCAGCCCGGCCGAGATTCACACCGCGCTGGCCGCCAACCACGCCGGGCTGGATGAGTTGCTGGCCCGTGCCGATGGCTTCCAGCGCTCGAGCGACCCCATGGCCGCCGCCCACCACCGCGCCAACGTGCTGTTCAACGCCATGCGCGGCGGCGTGTTCGTGGCCGGCACGCAGTTGCAGCGTGATGACCTGCTGGCCTTCGTGTACCGGCGCAGCCATGCGGTGGGAGCGCTGTTGCAGCAACGGGCCATCGACCGGCCCGCAGACTGGCCTGCGGAGATCGAACGCAGCGCCGCACTGCAGGCCGCACAAGCCATCGGCCCGCAGGCCGAGCGGCTGGTGCTCGAATACCTGCCGCTGACCTTCAGCCGCCGCCACGGCGACCCCAGCCGGCCGTGGAACAAGTTCTCGATCCGGGTGCGCGATGCCGCGGGTGCGCGCACCGTCGACTACCAGGGCAACTGGCGTGACATCTTCCAGAACTGGGAAGCCTTGCTGCCCAGCGAGCCAGCCTACGCCGGGTCGATGATCACCGCCTTCCTGGGCGCGATGACGCCCGACGGCTACAACCCCTACCGCGTCAGCCGCGCCGGCATCGACTGGGAAGTGGTGGCGCCTGACAACCCCTGGAGCCAGATCGGCTACTGGGGCGACCACCAGGTGGTCTACCTGCTGCGCCTGCTGGAGGCCGCGCAGGCGCACGACCCGGCTCTGCTGCCCGGGCTGTGGAGCCGCGCGCTGTTCAGCTTTGCCGACCTGCCGTACCGGCTGCGGCCGCACGACGAGCAGACCGCCACGCCCAAGGACACGATCACCTTCGACGAGGCCGCGCATCGCCGATCGCACGAGGCGGCCCGGCTGGGTGGCGGCGATGGCCTGCTGGTCTGCGACGAAGCCGGCCTGCCGGTGCTGGCCACGCTGGCCGAGAAGCTGGCGATCATCGTGCTGGCCAAGGCCGGCAGCCTGGTGCCGGGCGGTGGCCTGTGGCTGCACACCCAGCGGCCCGAGTGGAACGACGCCAACAACGCGCTGGTGGGCAACGGGTTGTCGGTCGTCACGCTGGCCCACCTGCGGCGCTTTCTGCGTTTCGTCGTGGCGCTGCCCGGTGCCGAGGCGCCGTTTGCACTGGCGCTGTCCACGCTGACCGCGTTGACCGGCTTGGCCGCGCTGGTGCGGGCCACGCCGCTGTCGGCGGTGGGCGACAGCGCCGCGCGCCGCGCCTTCCTGGACGGTGCCGGTCATCTGCTCGACCCTTGGCGCGCGGCCGGCTACCAAGGCGCTACCGGCCGCTACCCAGGCGGCAAACGGGCCCAGGCCTCGCCCGGCCTGCTGACCGGCCTGGCCGCTGCGCTGCTGCCGCTGGTCGACGCCACCCTGCAGCGCTGCCGGCGCGACGACGGCCTGTTCCACAGCTACAAGCTGGTCGACCTGGCGCACGGCGGTGCCGAGGTGACCACGCTCTACCTGATGCTCGAAGGCCAGGTGGCGCTGTTGTCGTCGGGCCTGCTCGACGGCGCGGCCGCGGTACGGCTGCTGGACGCGCTGTTCGCCAGCGACCTGTTCTGCCGGCGCCGGCAGAGCTTTCTGCTCTACGCCGACCGCCCCTTGCCCGGCTTCCTGGCGCGCAACCGGCTGGACGCAGCCGCGACAGCCCTGACTGTCGTGCAGCGCCTGCTGGCCGATGGCCGCAGCGACCTGCTGCAGTGCCAGTCCGACGGCACCGTGCGCTTCGCCCCGGCGCTGGCCAATCGGGGCGACCTGGAAGCCGCTGGCGCCGACTTGGGCAAGGAGACGCTGCGCCCGCTGGTCGAGGCCTACGAGCGGCTGCTGAATCACCACGCCTTCACCGGCCGCTCGGGCACGATGTTCGGCTACGAAGGGCTGGGCTGCATCTACTGGCACATGGTGGCCAAGCTGCTGCTGGCGGTGCAGGAGCAGGTGTTCACGGCGGCCGACCAGCAGGCGCCGGCCTTGCCGGCGCTGATCGCCCACTACCGCCGGGTGCGCGACGGCCTGGGCTACCGCAAATCGGCAGCGGCCTACGGCGCGTTCCCGGCCGACCCGTACAGCCACACGCCCGGCGAAGGTGGCGCCCAGCAGCCGGGCATGACCGGCCAGGTCAAGGAAGAGATCCTCACCCGCTGGGGCGAACTGGGCTTGCGCATGCAGGGTGGGCGGGTGCACATCGATCCCGTGCTGCTGGACGCGGACGAGATCCCCGTCGGCGGCACACTGCAATTCACCTGGGCCCGCGTGCCCTACACCTACCGCCGCGGCGCACAGAACCACCTGCGCATCGAGACGGCGGCCGGCTGGCAGGATTGCCCGACGCTCAACTTCAACCCGCAAGGCGTGCGGGCGGTGCAAGCCACGCTGAACCTGCTGCCGGCCTGGCCGGGCGCCGCGCGCAGGGCCTCCTTCGGCACCTGGTAGGAGCCTGTCGGGCTTGGGGCGTCGATAGCGAGAAGTGGCCCCAGCGAGGACAGTTTTTGCCGGATTTGCAGGCCCATAGTTCAACTATGGGACAAAAATACGGTGAAAAATGGGCCGCTGCGGCCGATTCGTAGCCGACGATCCGCAAGTCCGACAGACTCCTAGACCCGCACGTGCTCCACCTCCATCACCACCGGGAAAAACCGGTCGTCGATGGCGCCAGGTCAGCGCCCAGCGCGATGTTGAGCAGCCGGTACGGTGGCGCGTCGAAGGGCCAGCCGGTGGTGCCGGCACGATGACGCCCGCGACCGGGCCAACAACGCGGTGAATCACCGCCCGCTTCGAATCCCTGGCCAGCACTGCGGACAGGGGCGGTCAGCGCTACACCCAGCCGGCGCGGTTGCGGCTGGTGTCGTAATCCCAGTGTCGGGGCGGGCAGGCCGTTGACCTTGAACTGGTCGGACCAGACCGGCAGAGGGCCGGCCGGCAGGTCAACGAACGGCGTGGGCGTGCCCGGCACGGTGGGTGTGACTGGCGTGCTGGATGGGGCCGGCAAAGCGCCGCCCACCGGGTCGGACGCACCGCCACCGCCGCCGCCCGTCAGTGCCATCGCCAGCACCCGCCACCGCAGCGGCGTACCGTCCTCACCACACAGCCGCAGCGGGTTCACCCTGGCCGCCGGCTTCAAGCCGCCTGCGGCACGGGCGCCGGCCAGTCGGTCATCACCTGCTTGGGCAACCGGTTGAAATCCAGCTCGGCCACCAGATCGCGCAACTTGTGCTGCCAAGGCACGTCGTTCTCGCAAAAGGTGACCGGCTGCTGCACTGCCTGCTTGACGCGGCGCACAGGGTCGATCATGCGGTGCACCGGCACGAAGTGGTCGGTCCGATCGACGGTGGCCTCGTTGCCCACCGCCACGCTGAAGGCGATGGTCTCGTACTGGCGTGCCAGCGCGATCAGCCGGTCGACCTCGGCCTCGTTCTCGGCCACGCTGGCTGCCAGCTGCGCCGCGCTGTAGGTGGCGCCCCAGGGGCAGCCGAAGTTGTTCATCTAGGCGCCGAGCTAGGCGCCCAGCATCCCTTGAAAATTCTGCGCAAACGAAGCCACAGAGAAGATCAACCCGCTGGCGCGGCGGCCGCATTGCCATTCGGAATAGTCGGCGGTGTCGGCGTACATCGCCCATACCAGCGGCGCGGTGGGTGCGGCGCACAGGCTGATCAGCCCGTGCGCGGCCCATAACAGCGGCAAGTTGTCGGCCGGCACGAAGTAGAAGCCCGCCGTCAGCACCGCTGTCAGGGCCATCGACACCATGTAGAGATTGCGCTTGCCGAAGCGCTTGGACAGTGGCGCGGTGGCCATCACGCCCAGGATGAAGGCCACCGCGCCGGTGGTCATCACCAGGCCGAACCAATCCTTGCCGCCAGGCACCACGTTCTCGAAGTAGTAGATGCTGACGGTGCCGCGAATGTTGGCGTAGGTCAGCGCGGCGATGCCCACCACGCACAGCACCACCTAGGGCTTGTTGGCCAATAAATCACCTTGTCGTAGACGCGCATGCAGTCGACCTGCAGGTCGACGGGGAACACCGTAACCTCGTTCGGTGCACCAGGGAAGTTGCCGCCCACCGCCACGTTCATCACCAGGTAGAACGGCTGGTCGAACGGCGCCGGCCAGGGGTTCAGGTCGGCGGCGCTCTCGGCTTCCAGGCCCTGGCCGTCGGCCGCGTGCTTGCTGCTGCTCCACCAGAAATCCTGCGTCGCCCAGACCACGCCGTCGAACGACCAGCGCATCACGCCGGGCTCCCATGCCACCGCGTAGACATGCCAGTCGGCCACCGAGCCGGGCGCATCGCCCACACCCGGAATGGGCAGCGTGTGGGTCATCAGCTCGCGCTTGGGAAAGCTCGACCCGAAGTGCAGGCTGCTGAGCACCTGGTCGGGCTGCTCGCCCAGGATCTCCATCACGTCGATCTCGCCCGACGCGGCCCTGGTGCCGTAAGGTATCCACTGGTGGTGCTTGTAGTCGTAGAAGCCGTTGCCGATGTCGAAATCCCACTTCGCGGGGTCGACGCTGTCGCCGTCGAATTCATCGCGCCAGACCAGCTTCCAGCGTGCTTACGTGAGAACGCTCATGCCAGCAAGCGCCCTGCGGCATCGAAGGCCAGGGCCCAGGCCGGGTCGGGCTGCAGGCGCGGTCCGCCACCCGCGCGGCCGCCTTCCTCAGCTGGTCGACCACCTTCACTGTCGCTACGCGCGTTGCCTGAGCTGAAGCTGCTGCCGCGCTTCTCGGCCGCCGCCACGG
>JAYVDE010000290.1:0-5412 GCA_043749575.1 Burkholderiaceae bacterium
GGGGGCGGGGAAAAGGGCCAGGGCAGACCTGCGATCAAACCACCATCGGCGCGCGGCCGACAGGCGGGTGCAGGGCGGTGTGCGCGGTGCCGGCCCACCCGCCGTTGGGCTCGTGGGCATAGGGCGACGACCAGCCCAGCAGCGCGCTGGCCTGGTCGGCGCGCTGGCGCAGGTGGTCGCGGTCGCGGCCGCCCAGGTGCACGATGCCGAAGCGGTGGCTGCCGGTCCACTTGAAGTCGCGCGCCAGGCTGTGGCCCTGCTTGGGGAAGCAGAACACCAGGCCGTCGGCAAACGCGGTGGCAAAAGCCCGCTGCGCCGCCGCGCCTGGCATGGCCGGCAGCACGGTCGGATCGAAGCTGCGGTAGACCAGGCTGGCCGCAGCGCCGGCGCTGGGCTCGCCGCGCGGCAGCGCGCTGGGGTCGTCGCCCAGCGCAATCGCCAGCGCCATGGCATGGGCGTCGAGGCCTAGCACGCGGCGGTACAAGTCGCCGAACTGCGAGGCCAGTCGCGGGTTGCACTCGATCACGCTGAGCCGGTCAGTGGCGGCATCGTGGAAGAACTCGAGGTTGAAAAAACCGTGGCAGTAGCCGATGGCGCCGAGGAAGCGGCGGGCCACGTCGAGCGCGCGCTGCTGCACCGCGGCGCCAAGCCGGCTGGGCAGTTCCCAGCGCAGAAAGGCCTGGGTGCCCGGCACCATGATCGCGTCGACCACGCCCAGCGCATGCACCGTGCCGTGCTGCACCCAGCCGTCGAGGTTGTACTGCGCCACCTGAGGCGACACCGGTTCTTCGAGCAGCAGGCGGTGGGCGCTGCCGGCCTGTGGCAGGCGGGCGCGGCAGACCCGCTCGAAGGGCTCGACCAGGCGGCGGATGACCCAGCCCTCGCGGCGGCCGAAACGGGTGTGGGCTTGCAGCTCGGCGCGGCTCTCGACCCGCCGCGCCAGCACCGAGAACGCGGCCTTCACCGGCTTGGCGAAACACGGGTAGGCCAGGCCGTCGGGGATGTTCTCGCCGTAGGCCGAGGGCAGCTCGGCAAAACCCAGGTTGGCCTCGGGCGCCACCTGCTGCAGCACCTGCCGGGCATGCAGCTTGTGCTGCGCGGCCAGGATGCTTTCGGCGGTGGCGCCGGGCAGGCCCAGCCTCTCGGCGACCATCGCCGCGGCCAGCGCGCCAAATTGCTCATGGTGCGACAGCACCGCGCGCCAGCCCCGTCGGCGGCCGCGCGCGGCCTGACGATCGGCAAAACGCTCGAGGTCGAAACCCAGCAGCGCGGCGTTACTGGGAAAGCTGAACAGGTCGAAGCCGGCGTGGTCGAAGCGCGCCGCACCGACACCAGCACCAGCACCGGCCAGCCGGTCCAGCGCCTGCTGGTCCCAGTCGTAGGCGAACAGCCAGCCGACCGGCGGCACCTGCGGCAGCCGCTGCCGCTGCCGCCGCTGCAGCCGCGGCAGCCGCGGCAGCCGAGATATCGCGGTCACGGGACTGCCTTTTGCGTTGCGCGCCGCGGCTTGCGCAGCTTGACCAGGCGCCCTGCGCTCATGGCCAGCGTGCCGGCGGCAGCGGCGGGCGGGGCCGCCGGCGGCACGCCAGCGCGGCGGTGACCGCCAGCACCGCAGCCGCGCCGGCCAGCAGCCAGCCATCCGGCGCAGCGCCTTGCCAAAGACCGCCCAGCGCGCTGCCGGCCCAGACATAGGGCACGCTGCCCAGCGTCAGGCCGGCCAGGCTGGGCCAGACAAAACCGGCCAGCGACAAACGGCTCAGGCCCAGCAGCGGGTTGATCACCGGATAAGGCACCAGCGGCACCAGCCGCAGCCAGAACAGCCACAGCGGCCCGTCGCGCTGGGCCGCGGCGTCCAGCGTCTGCAGCCGGTAGCCCAGGCGCAGGCGCAGCGGCGCGCGGGCCAGGTGGCGCGCCGCCAGGAACGACAGCGTCGCGCCCAGCGTGGACGCCAGCCCGACCACCAGCGTGCCGCCGACCGCGCCGAAGGCGGTGCCGGCCAGCAAGGCCAGCGGCGCACAACCCGGCAACGCCAGCGCCGACAGCAGCGTGAAGACCAGCAGGAAGCCGAGCAGGCAGGCCAGCGGCTGCACGGTCTGCCAGGCGGACCACAGCGCGTGTTGCTGGCGCCACCAGGCCGGGTCGGGCCAGGCTGAGAGGGGCCCGACAGCCGCGTCCAGCTCAACCCCCAGCAGCGTGCACATGCCCCAAGCCGCGGCCAGCCACAGCAGGCCCAGCCCGGCCAGGCGCCAGCCCAAGCCGATACCCGACCGCCTACCCGACCGCCTACCCAATCCCCTACCCAATCCCCTACCCGATCCCCTACCCAAACCCCCGCCCGGGCGGCTGCTCATCGGGTCAGCCACCGGCGGGCGCCATAACTCAGCGCATCGACCAGCGCCACCAGCAGCAGCATGGCGCCCAGGATACTGGCGGTCTTGGCCATGTGGAACAAGCCCATGTGGAAGGCCAGCAACTGGCCCAGCCCGCCGGCGCCGACCACGCCCAGCACGGCGGCGGCGCGGATGTTGTTCTCCCAGCGGTAGAGCGTGTAGCTCAGCAGCTGCGGCAGCACTTGCGGCAGCGTGGCGTAGAGCAGCACCGCGCCGGTGCCCACCCCCTGCGCGCGCAGCGCCGCGGCAGGGCCGGGCGGGGCGTTCTCCATCGCCTCGGCAAACAGCCGGCCGAGCACGCCGGTGGTGTGCAGCGCCAAGGCCAGCGTGCCGGCAAACGGCCCCAGCCCAGCGGAGATCAGCAGCAAGCCGGCCCAGACCAGCTCGGGCACCGCGCGCAGCGCGTTCAGCAACAGGCGGGTGGGCGCGCGGGCCCGGGCGGCGTCGTCGGCATGCAGCCGGCTGGCCGGCAGCGCCAGCGCCAGCCCACCGGCCACCGCCAGCAGCGTGCCCAGGGTCGACATCGCCAGCGTTTCCCAGGTGCCCAGCGCCACCTTGCGCAAGAACTCGGGCGAGGTGTCGGGTGGGAAAAACTCGGCGATGAAGCGGCCCATGCTGCGCGCGGCGTCGATTGACAAAAACTGCGCCCATTGCAGGTCGAGGCTGTAGAAGCTGGCGACCACCAGCACGACGACGGCCACGCTGAACCAGCAGGCGCGGCAGCGCGCGCCAAACCGCGGCGGCGGCCGGTACGGGGTGTTGGCCGCTGGGCGGGACGGTGTCATGCGCTCATCCCAGTGGCGCTCAGCCCAGTGCCCGACGCAGCCCGCTGCTGACCTGGTCGGCCAGCGCCACCAGGGCGACGAAGACGGCCAGCATGGTCAGCACCTCGCCGCCGTTGAACATCTTCATCGAGCTGTCCATCTGCTGGCCCAGCCCGCCGGCGCCGACAAAACCCAGCACCACCGAGCTGCGGATCGCGCATTCCCAGCGGTAGACGGTGTAGCTGGTCAGCTCGGCCGCGTTCTGCGGCAGCAAGCCGAAGAAAAAGGCCTGCAGCCGCGACGCGCCGTTGCGCAGCAAGGTCTCGGTGGCATGGGTCTCGCGACTTTCCAAGATCTCGCCGTAGACCTTGCCCAGCATGCCGCCGTAGGTCAGCGCGATCGCCAGCACGCCGGCGGTGGGCCCCAGCCCGACCACCCGTACGAAGACCAGCGCCCACACCAGCTCGGGCACGCTGCGCAGCACGATCAGCAACCAACGCAGCGCCTGGCGCAACCAAAACGGGCCGCGCGCCATGCGCCCACTTAAGCCCGAGATCGACAGCACGCGGGTAGACAGCAGCGTCAGCGGCAAGGCCAGCGCCAGCGCCAGCGTCATGCCGGCGCTGGCGATGGCCACGGTGCGCCAGGTTTCACGCGCCACCAGCGCCAGAAAATCGGCCGAATGCGCTGGCGGCAGAAAGCTGGCCAGGAAGCGCCCGGTGATTTTCAGGCTGGCGGGCTCGACCAGCAGCCAGGGCTTGAATTCGGTGGCCACCAACAGCGGCCACAGCAGCAGCCCCCCGGCCGCCAGCCAGAACAACCGGCCCAGCCAGGCCGGGTCGCGGTCGGGGGCGCGGGCGGCGCCGCGGCGCAGGGTGACGGTGTTCATCGGCGGGTGTTCAGCGGCGGGTGTTCAGCGATGGCGACGGCGGCAGCCGCTCAGCGGCAGTGCATCACCGCCGGCAGCGGCGCGGCAGGCGTGGCCGCCACGTCGGTCGGCGCGGGGCCGCCGTGCAATTCGTCTTCATGCTGGGCATACAACCGCGCCAGCCGCTCGGCGCTGACCTGCGCGGTCGGCAGGTCGAAGGCCAGCGCGCCATCGCGCATGCCGCCGATGCGCGGAAAGTGCGCCAGCGCCGCGTCCACCTGGTGCAGCGTGGCCACCAGCGTGACGCCGCGGGCGCGGGCCTGCTGCACCAGCGTGTCGAGGGCCTGGGCGGCGCGGGTGGGGTCCAGTGCCGACAGCGGCTCGTCGATCAACCACAGCCCGGCCGGCGCCAGCAGCGCACGGGCCAGGCCCACGCGCTGGCGTTCACCGCCCGACAAGCGGTCGACCCGCTCGAACAGCTTGTCGGCCAGGTCGAAATGCGCGAGCGCGGCGTGCGCGGCGGCGATGTCGTGCGGGTAGCACAGCGAGCGCAGGCTGGCCCACAGCCCCAGCGCCGGCAGCCGGCCGGCCAGCACCGCAGTGACCACCCGTTGCCGCGGCGGCAAGGGGGGTGTCTGCGGCGCCAGGAACAGCCGGCCGCGCAGCCGCTGCAAAGCGCGCCGCGGCAAAGCCCACGGCGCCAGGCCATCGAGGCGCAGCGTGCCGGCCGTGGGCGCCAGCGCACAGGCCAGCAGCTGCAGCAGCGTGGTCTTGCCGGCGCCGGAAGGGCCGATCACCGCCAGCTGTTCACCCGCCGCCACCTGCAGCCGCAGCGGCTGCAGCGCAGGCGCGGCAGCGGCACGCGCCGCGGGGTGGCGTGCGGCGACGCCGTCGAGTTCGAGCTTCACGCCTGTGGCGCACGAGCGGGGTTGCAGGATTTGTTCACAGGCGCTCAGATCAGCCCGGCGCTGCGGCCGGCGGCTTCGATGCCCTTGTAGTTCTCCGGCGAGGTCGGGATGTAGCGCGTGGCCCGGTTCAGTTGCAGGATCTCCTTGCCTTCGGGCGTGGCGGGGTCGATGTCAAGCAGCGCCTTTTTCACCTTCTCGCGCAGCTCGGCCGGCATGTCGGCATGCACCGACCAGTTGTAGTTGTAGTAGGGGGGCGTGGTGAAAAAAACGTTCACGTCATGGGTGTCGACCTTGTTTTCGGCGACGAACTTCTTCCACACCGTGATGTCGAGCGCCGCGGCGTCGACCTTGCCGCTGACCACGCTGGCGATGGTGGCGTCGTGCGCGCCGCTGTAGGCGATGCGGCGGAAGTCCTTCTCGGGGTTGATGCCGGCGCTCAGCAGGTTGCTGCGCGGCATCAGATGGCCCGAGGTGCTGCTCTG
>JAYVDE010000291.1:0-5393 GCA_043749575.1 Burkholderiaceae bacterium
TTGGAAGCTTACCTGGGTGCGCAAGCAGGTGCTGGCAGACGCAGTTCGGCAGAAAAGAAGCAAACCGTGGCACAGCGGCTCGATGTCGGAGGCGATGAAGGTTGGTCGCAAACCAAGATGTTTCCGGCGAAATGACTGCTGCCATGCCGCAGATTATGAACACGACCCTGGTCGCCGATGGCAGTTCGGACCGCGTTCTGATCCCCATCATAGGCTTGCTTCTGCAAGCGCACTGTCCGTTTCCATTTCGAGAAACGGATTTCGTACAGCAGTACCCGGAGGGTATGTTCTCGCTGGTTGATCGAATTCGGCATGCCGTCAGGCAGTATCCCTGCGACATGTTGTTCGTGCATCGCGACGCGGCGCAAAAAGGATCAGTTCAGTTGCGAGAGCAGGAGGTGCAGGCTGCAGTTGCCGCCAGTGCAATTGATCAACCAACCCTGGCTGTCATTCCGGTCCGAATGACCGAAGCTTGGTTGCTGGTCGACGAAGTCGCGATCCGGCTTGCGGCCGGCAATCCAAAAGGCTTGGCGCCGCTGAATCTGCCCAAGCACCGGCAGATGGAATCCGTGGACGCAAAGGCTGTTTTGTTTGCGGCGTTAGAGCAGGCGAAGAACTTGGGCAAGCGACGAACACAAGATTTGCGGCCACAGTACCTTCGCCATCGGGTCGCTGAAAACTTTGACGATCTTGCGCCGTTGCGCCGATTGCCTTCGTTTGCAAAGTTTGAAGCCAAGCTGCGTGGGCACTTTCAATCTAGCGAATTCGTCAATGCTTGACTTCAAGTTATTGGCCACTGAAGGCCAGGCCCGCCGCGGCCGCCTCACGCTGAACCATGGCGTGGTTGAAACGCCGATCTTCATGCCGGTGGGCACCTACGGCACTGTCAAGGGCGTGCTGGCGCAATCGCTGCACGACATGGGCGCGCAGATCATCCTGGGCAACACCTTCCACCTGTGGTTGCGCCCCGGGCTGGAGGTGATCGCCGCCTTCAAGGGCCTGCATGGCTTCGAGGGCTGGCAAAAGCCGATCCTCACCGACAGCGGCGGCTTCCAGGTCTGGAGCCTGGGCGGCGCCGACGGCACAGGCCGCAAGATCAGCGAAGAGGGCGTGCGCTTCGCGTCGCCGGTCAACGGCGACAAGCTGTTCTTGACGCCCGAGGTCAGCATGCAAGTGCAGACCGTGCTCGACAGCGACATCGTGATGCAGTTCGACGAGTGCACGCCCTATGCAACCCAGGGCCACCTGACGACCGAGGCCGAGGCCCGCCATTCGATGGCGCTGAGCCTGCGCTGGGCCAGCCGTTGCGTCCGTGAATTTCAACGGCTGGACAACCGCAACGCGCTGTTCGGCATCGTGCAAGGCGGCATGTTCGAGCACCTGCGCCAAGAGTCACTCGACGCGCTGGTCGCGCTGGACCTGCCCGGCTACGCGATCGGCGGGGTCAGCGTCGGCGAGCCCAAAGACGAAATGCTGCGCATCATGGCGCACACCCCGCACCGCTTGCCGGCGCACAAGCCGCGCTACCTGATGGGCGTGGGCACGCCTGAGGACCTGGTTGAAGGTGTGGCCTGCGGCGTTGACCTGTTCGATTGCGTGATGCCCACCCGCAACGCGCGCAACGGCCACTTGTTCACCCGTTTTGGCGACCTGCGCATCCGCAACGCCCGCTACAAGACCGATGTACGGCCGATCGACGAGACCTGCGGCTGCCATGCTTGCCGGGGTGGCGCGCTGGGTGGTCGGCAAGATGCTGGCCTCGCCGAGGGCATGGCCGATGTCGGCGGTGGTGCTGGTGCTGCAGTTGGTGCTGGTGCTGGCGGTGTCAGCCGCGCCTACCTGCACCACCTTGACCGCTGCGGCGAGATGCTGGGCCCGATGCTCACCAGCATCCACAACCTGCATTTCTACCTTCATTTGATGCGCGAGATCCGCGAGGCGCTGGACGCTGGCCGCTTCGAGGCCTGGCGTCGCCAATTCAAGGTCGATCGCGCCCGCGGCGTGTAGCGCGCCGCGCCCTTTCGAGCAAACCCCAACCCGCGCCAGACGGCCCGTTACAGCCGTTGCGCCCCCACCGGACATTCACGCCCCATGGCGACATCGCAACGCACCCGGCGCACGACGCGCGCTACGCCCACTCCGCCCACCCCGGCTGAGACCTCGGCCGCCGCGCCGGTGACGGCCACTGCCGTCGCCGCTGACGCCGCCCCGGCGACCCGCTCGGCCACGGCCGCACCGACCGACCCGGTCGCGTCGGTGCAGCGCGGGCGGGCGCGCCAGCCGAAGGCGGCACCGGTGGCGGCGCAGCCGGCCGACATTGCGGTCGCCCGGCCGGTCGACGCGCCGGCCATCACCGCGCTGTCGCCGCTGGCGCGCGCGCCGGTCCAGCCCGCTGCGGGTCGGGCTGCGCGTGCACCCAAGGCCGGGCGCGCGTTGGCGCCGAATGCGCCGGCCAAAACTGCGCAGACGGCGCCGGCCAGATCCGCGCAGACGACGCCGGCCAAAGCTGCACTGACGGCGCCGGCCAAAACCGCAGTGACGAAGCCGGCCAAAACCGCGCAGGCGCCGCCGGCCAAAACCGCGCCGCCCGCAGCCGCATCGGCCAAGGCGGCAGGCGCGCCATCGCGGCAGACCCGTCCGGCGCGCTCAGCCCGGCGGGTTGAGCCGGTCGTGCCAGTGACGGCCCTGCAGCCGCCCGCAGTGCCGGTGGTGGCCGCTGAGCCCGTGGCCACCGCGCAGGATGCGGCGCCCGCGCCGGCCGCCCAGGCCACGCCGCGCGGAGCGGCCGGTGGCCACAAAAAGTCGCCCCTGCCGCCGGCCGCCGCCAACCCGCGCGCGGCCGCCCGGCGTTCCGCACCGACACCCACACCAGCGGCTGTGGCGGCGACACCGACACCGACACCGGCGCGTGGGGTTTCGTCCGACGACACGGTGCAGGCCGTGCTCGCGCTGCTCGCGTCAACCCCAGCGGCTGCGGCCGCTGTGCCGGCGCCGCCTGCGGCACCGGCGGCCGTGGCCGTTGCGCCTGCACCGCCGCGTGCACCCGCGGCCCCAGCGGCCGCAGCGGCCGCAGCGACCGAAACACCGTCTGCCCCGCGTGTGGCACCGCGTGCCGCACCCGCTGCGGCACCCCGCGCCGCAGCGCGCCCCGCACCAAGCGCGGCACCCCGCGCCGCGAGGCCCACCGCACCCCGCGCCGAACTGCCCACCGCTGCCGTGATCGAGCCCGCCGTCGCGCCGCCCACCGGCCCGGCCCACAGCGAGATCGTGCTGCTCGACGGTGACCAGCGCCATGTCGCCTGGCGCCCCGGCCACGCCTGCCCGCCCGCGCTGCGCCAAGCCGCGCGGCAGCGGCTGGACGGCGCTGGCCACCTGGCGCCCGACGACGACGCCGCTCTGCCCACGCTGCTGCGGTTGGCGGCCGAGGCCCATCACCCGCTGCGGGTGGACGAAGCGGTGTGGGCCCATCTGGCCGCCCACCGCGACGCCCGCACCCGGCTGCACACGCTGGAGGCCGCCTACCCCGCCGGCCCGGCCGATCCGGCCTTTGCCAGTTTGCTGCGCTCACCGCTGCCGCTGTTTCAGGCCGAGGGTGCGCTGTTCGCCGTGGTCGCCGGCCGGGCGCTGATCGCCGACGAGCGCGGCCTGGGCAAGGGCGTGCAGGCTATCGCTGCGGCCCGGCTGTGGCAGCGTCACTTCGGCGTGCAGCGGGTGCTGGTGCTGTGCGCGGCTGACCAGCGTGCGGCCTGGCGCCGGGCCTGGGTGCGCTTTGCGGGGCTCGCCGACGACGAGCCGCCGCAGCTGATGGACGGCGGCCTGCACCAGCGCCAGGCGCTGTGGTCGACCCGCGCGGCCGTGCGCATCCTGTCGCCCGACGCGCTGGACAGCGACGCCGCGCACCTGGCGCAGTGGGCGCCCGACCTGGTCATCGTCGACGAGCCGCAGCGGCTGGGTCTGCGCGACACCGCCTGGCGCCAATTGGCCGCACCGCAAGCCCTGGTGCTGTGCGGCGCCGCGCTGGCCGAACAGCCGACGCTGATGCAAGCCATCGTCGGCTGGCTGGACCACCAGCGCCTGGGCCCGCTGGCCGCGCTGCAGGAACTGCAGGCCGCCAGCGATGCCGGCCTCGGCCTGGGTGACGCCGACATCGAACGCCTGACCACCCAGCTGTCGCGGCTGATGCTGCAACGCCTGCGCGCCGACGTGGCCGACCAGCTGCCGCCGTTGGTGCACACCGAGCGCCTGCTGAGCATGGCGCCCGGCCAGCGTGAGGCGCATGACCGCCACCTGGCCCAAGCCCGCCGCATCGTTGACGGCTGGCAGCGCAGTGGCTATTTGAGCGACGCTGACCAGTGGACGCTGTCGGTGGCGCTGCGCGACATGCAGCGTGCCGCCCACCGCGCCGATCCGGCCGACCCGTCCAGCGCGCTGGCCGACAGCACGGTGCAGGCCCTGGCCGCGCAACTCGCCGACTGGGCCGACTGGGCTGACACCGGCGCGCCGCGGGTGGCCGTGCTGTGCCCCGACGAGGCTGACCTGGCGCCGCTGGCGCAGCGGCTGGCCGAGCGCGGCGCGCTGGCCGCCACCGATGACGCCGGCCAGCCGCTGGTGCAGCTGGTGGCGCCCGGTGCAGCGCTGCCCGCGGCGGTGGCTGTGGTGCTGCAAGTGGGCGTGCCCTGGCGGCCGCGCCGCAGCCCGGCTGGGGCGCGCGACGAGGCGCCCGCCGGCCAGCAATGGGTCTATCTGGTGGCCCAGGACAGCCTGGACACCGGCCTGTTCGACACCCTGGCCCAGCGTCACGACGCACCGCGTGGCCTGGCCGATGGCGGTGGCCGCGCTTACCTGCAGGGCGAGCGGCTGGCCGACTGGATGCGGGCGGTGCAGGCCGCGCTGGTGGCCACTGGCGCCGGCCGCTGAGGCGGGCGCGCAGCCCGCTTCAGGGCGGGGCTGCGCAGCAGGCCAACGCTCACGGCCTTACCAGAACTGCCACTGTCGGCTGTAGACGACCCACAGGCCCAGCGTGCCGTTGGTCACTGCATGCGCAATCACGGCAGTCCACAGCCGGCCGGTGGCGCGGTACAGCGCGGCATAGGCCAGGCCGGCCACGATGGCGGCCAGCCACAGCGGGTGCGCCAACATGAAGACGAAGGTCGACAGCAGCACCGCCTTCAGGCCGATGCGCCGCGGGTCGAGGCCCTCGAACAGCGGCGATTGCAGCCAGCGCATCAGGAACGAGCGCCAGAACAGCTCGTCCATCACCGGCACCAGCAGCGCCGCGCCCAGCCAGCGCACGGCAATCAGCGGCCAGTTCAGCGCGCCCTGGGCGTTTACCGGCACGAAGGCGGCGCTGGGCTCGCCGATCTGCAGCCACGGCGCGTCGAGGTGGATCCAGG
>JAYVDE010000292.1:0-5392 GCA_043749575.1 Burkholderiaceae bacterium
AGACCTGCGCACGACGCTGAGCGACCTGGCCGCCAAGCGCCGCAAGGGCGAACTGGACTTCGACCGCATCGTGATCGAGACCACCGGCTTAGCCGACCCCGGCCCGGTGGCGCAGACGTTTTTCATGGACGACGAGATTGCCGAGAGCTACCTGCTCGATTCCATCCTCACCCTGGTCGACGCCAAGCATGCCGGCCAGCAGTTGGACACCCGGCTGGAAGCGCGTCGCCAGGTGGGCTTTGCCGACCAGATCTTCATCAGCAAGAGCGAGCTGGTGGCCGACGGCGAGGTCAATGCGTTGATCCACCGCCTCAAGCACATGAACCCGCGCGCGCCGATGCCGCGGGTGCACTTCGGCGAGGTGCCGCTCACCAGCGTGTACGACCTGCGCGGCTTCAACCTGAATGCCAAGCTGGAGATCGACCCGGAATTTCTGGCCGCCGACGCGCACGACCATGGCCATGGCCATGGCCATGGCAAGGACGAGCACGCGCACCACGACCACGCCGAGGGCGAAGCCTGCGACCACCCGCACCACCATGCCCACGACGACGACGTCAAGTCCTTTGTCTTTCGCAGCGACCGGGCCTTCGCGCCAGCCAAGCTCGAAGACTTTCTCGGCTCGGTCGTCCAGGTCTACGGCCCCAAGATGCTGCGCTACAAGGGCGTGCTGTGGATGAAAGGCGCCGACCGCAAGGTGATCTTCCAGGGCGTGCACCAGTTGATGGGCAGCGACCTGGGCCCGAAATGGCTGCCCAATGAGAAGAAGCAGAGCAAGATGGTGTTCATCGGCATCGACCTGCCGAAGGACATCTTGTTGCAAGGGCTGGAAGGCTGCCTCAGCTAACTGTCGAGGCGCCCTTGGGCGTGGCTACAATCCGCGCGCCTCAAGCGACGCGGCAGATTCACAGGCCGTGGCGGATAACAGGTATAACGCCACAGCGAGGAGTCCCGAAGTGAGCAAGTCGACGGTCAAAGCGCCCCCCCCAGTCACCACCCCCGAGAAGCTCGCCAAACCACCGGCCAACCTGGCGGCCAACCCGCCAGCGCCCAGTGCGCCAGCACCGAAGGCAGCCGTCAAGGCCAGCGCCAAGTTGACGGCGGCTGGCAAGGGGGTCAACAAGCCCACCGCAGCGCCGCTGCCGGCGCCCGCCACCAGTCGCTTTGCCGAGCGATTTGCCCCCCCCAGGCCACCTGCCCGCGGTTACCCTGAACCCATGGATATTGTGAAAACCGCATACAAAGCGGACCCGAAACTCGTCAACGCCTGGAAGACCAAGGCCGGCAAGGAGCTGAGCGAAGCTGAGCTGCAGGCCATGCCCGATGACGAGTACATGAACGACAAGCAGCTGGAGTTTTTCCGCGTCCGGCTGCAGGCGCTGAAGGACGACCTGCTGTCCAACGCCGGCGCAACGACCGAGCACTTGCGCGAAGACACCTCGATCGTGCCCGACCCGGCCGACCGCGCCACCATCGAGGAAGAGCACGCGCTCGAACTGCGCACCCGCGACCGTGAGCGCAAGCTGCTGAAGAAGATCACGCAGTCGCTCACCCGCATCGATGCCAGCGACTACGGTTTCTGCGACGAAACCGGCGAACCGATCGGCCTGGGCCGTTTGCTGGCGCGGCCCACGGCCACGCTGTCACTCGAGGCGCAGCAGCGACGCGAGCTCAAGCAAAAGATGTTCGGCGACTGACCGGCCGTTGGTCCCGCCTGAAGCCCGCTGATTGATCGCCATGGCCGAATCCAAAGACGGCGAGAGCTTTTTCCGCAAGGTCGTGCGCTTCGTCGCCAACCCGGCCACCGACTGGTCGGAGGTGGTCAGCCGCCAGGACGCCGGCCAGGACGCCGGCCAGGAGCTTGAACGCTCCGAGCTGAAGGCCATGGTCGAGCGCAAGCGGCGCAACGATTTTGTGCGCAAGCGCGAGTTCGACACCCTGCGCAAGCTGCGCCGCGATGGCTTGTCGCCCGAGCAACTGGCCACCCTGGGCGGCTCGTCGCGGGCCGATGACTCCGAAGCCCGGCTGACCGACGGCGTGTCGGGGGCGCGCGCCGATGTCGGCGTCAAGGCCAAGATCGACGAGATCGAGCAGCAAATGGTCGGCGAGAACGGCGTGCCCGCCGCGCCGCCCCGCCGTGCGTTGCCGCCGCCGATCCGTCGCGTGCCGCCGGCAGCGCCCAAGCATCCGGCCGATTTCTACAGCGCACCGACCGAGCCGGTGGCGTTTGACCGCCAACGCAACCGGCCGACAACCCCGGGCGCGGCCAGGCCCATGGCCTCGTTGCATCCGTCGCTGGACCACCTGCCGCCGCTGCCGCCGCTGTATGACGCCCATGACGCCCATGACGCACCGGCGCAGGCGCCGTTGGTGATGGCAAACAGCATGGCGCCTCTGCGCGCGCCTGCCACCGGTGGGCTGGTCAGCACCTGGACACCACCCGGCGGTGGCGGTGCCCCCGCCTCGGCTGGTGGCAGCGGCCGCGCCGCCTCGCCGATGCCACCGCTGCCGCCACTGGCCACCATGGCGGCAGGCGGGCTGCCGCAAGTTGACGCGGGTTTCGGCACGGGCAGTCGGTTCGCCGTTGAAGTCAACGAGGTGGTGCACGACCCCGAGCTCGACGAGGCGGTGATCTCCTTCGCCAACGCTGATTTCAACCACTGTGAGCAGGCGCTGGCGGCACTCTGCAAAGAAGGTGCGGCGCGCCACCAGCATGCCGAGACTTGGCATGTGCTGCTCGACCTGTACCGCGCCACCGGCCAGCAGGGCAAGTTTGACAACTTGTCGATGGCCTACGCCAACCTCTTCGGGCGCTCGTCGCCGCAGTGGTATTCGCTGCCCAAGCGGGTGGCCGAGGCCAACGCCGATCAGCGGCCCGACACCCGCGGTCTGAAGGGCGATGTCGGCTGGGTCAGCCCGCCGGTGCTCGACGTGGAGGCCGTGGCGCGCCTGCGCTCGGCCACGTTGCAGCTGCCGCTGCCCTGGGTGCTCGATTGGAGCGCGCTGGAGCGGGTCGAGCCCGAGGCCGCCGGCCAATTGCAGGTGCTGTTCCGCCAATGGGCGCCGCAGCCGATCGACATGCGCTGGCTGGCCGCCGAGCGGCTGCTGTTCACGCTGCAGGAGGCCGCGCCGACGGGGGTGCGTGATGCCGACCCGGCCTTCTGGATGGCCCGGCTGGAGGCGCTGCGCCTGGCCAACCGACCCGACCAGTTCGACGAGACGGCGATCGATTACTGCGTCACCTACGAGGTGTCGCCGCCGTCCTGGGAGCGTGCACGCTGCCAGGTGCGGGCCAGCGGTGCTTCGCTGTCGACCACGCCGCCGCCGCTGTCGATGGTCAGCGAGGCCTCGTCCAGCTTCCTCGAATCGGGCCTGCTCGACGACGGCCAGGCCGGGCTGCGGGTGACCACCGTCGAGCTGGCCGGCCAGTTGGCCGGCGACATCAGCAACACCTTGCAGCAGCTCGACCGCAAGCTGGGCGCGGCCACGCTGGTGCATGTGTCGTGCGCGCGCTTGATCCGGGTTGATTTCATCGCCGCCGGCGACCTGCTGAACTGGGTCTTGTCGCGCCAGACCGAGAACCGCAGCATCACCTTCGTCGACGCCCACCGCCGGGTGGCGCTGTTCTTCGGCGCGATGGGCATCAACGAGCACGCCCGCGTGCTGGTCCCCCGCGACTGACGCCCGCCGGCCACGGCGGCCGTGCCGGCTGCTGTTCACCCCTCTCTTGAAGCGACCCTAAGCATGGAATCCTTCCACGGCACCACCATCATCAGCGTGCGCCGCCAAACCCCCACCGGCTGGCAAGTGGCACTGGGTGGTGACGGCCAGGTCACGCTGGGCAACCTGATCTTCAAGGCCGGCGCGCGCAAGGTGCGCCGGCTGCACCGCGACACCGTGCTGGCCGGTTTTGCCGGTGCCACGGCCGACGCTTTCACGCTGTTCGAGCGCTTTGAGGCCAAGCTGGAGAAACACCAGGGCCACCTGGTGCGCTCGGCCATCGAGCTGACCAAGGACTGGCGCACCGACCGCGTGCTGCGCCGACTGGAGGCCATGCTGGCAGTGGCCGACCGCGAGGCCAGCCTGGTGATCACTGGCAACGGCGATGTGCTGGAGCCCGAGCACGGGATCATCGCCATCGGCTCGGGCGGCGCGTTTGCGCAGTCGGCCGCGCGGGCGCTGCTGTTGCACACCGAGATGAGCGCCGCCGAGATCGTCAAGCAGAGCCTGGTGATTGCCGGAGATCTGTGCATTTACACCAACCAGAACCACACGATCGAGGTGCTGGAATGATGTCGAAACGGTCAGGTCGCGGGCGGTCCGCGGCTGCTCTCGCCGCCGCGGGCAATAGCCCGGCGTACCCGTCGGACAAGGGGCAGACATGAGCATGACACCGCAAGAGATCGTCTCCGAGCTCGACCGCCACATCGTCGGCCAGCATGCCGCCAAGCGTGCGGTGGCGATTGCGCTGCGCAACCGCTGGCGGCGCCAGCAGGTGGGCGATGCCCTGCGGGCCGAGATCACGCCGAAGAACATCCTGATGATCGGACCCACCGGTGTCGGCAAGACCGAGATCGCCCGCCGCCTGGCCAGGCTGGCCGACGCGCCGTTCATCAAGGTCGAGGCGACCAAGTTCACCGAGGTGGGCTATGTCGGCAAGGACGTCGACTCGATCATCCGCGACTTGGTCGACATGGCCGTCAAGCAAGAGCGTGATGCGGCAATGAAGCGCCAGCGGGTGCGCGCGGAAGACGCCGCCGAGGAGCGCATCCTCGACGCGCTGGTGCCGCCGTCGCGATCAGAGCTGGGCTTGGGCGCCAGCGGCGGCGCTGAACCCAAGGACAACACCGCCCGCCAGGTGATGCGCAAGCGCCTGCGCGAAGGTGCGCTGGCCGACAAGGAGATCGAGCTCGACCTGGCCGAGCCGCGCGGCACGATGGAGATCATGGCGCCGCCCGGCATGGAGGAAATGGCCGACCAACTGAAGGGCCTGTTCTCGCAGATGGGCGCGGCCAAGAAGACCTCCCGCAAGCTCAGAATAGTCGACGCCCACAAGCTGCTGGTCGACGAAGAAGCGGCCAAGCTGGTCAATGATGAGGACATCAAGGCGCGGGCGCTGGCCAACGCCGAGAACAACGGCATCGTCTTCATCGACGAGATCGACAAGGTGACCTCGCGGGGTGACCAGGGCGCTGAGATAGCCATCCGGGTAGGCGCGGTTCAGTTCGACAATGCGGTTGGTGACGTTTTCCAGGAAGTAACGGTCGTGGCTAACCAGAATAAACGCAAAGGGAGCCGCCTTGAGAGCCGCTTCAAGCCAGAGCACACCCTCTAGATCCAGGTGGTTTGTCGGCTCGTCGAGCAGCAGCAGGTCGGGCTTCTGGATCATGGC
>JAYVDE010000293.1:0-5380 GCA_043749575.1 Burkholderiaceae bacterium
CGCGACCGCCTGCTGGCGATGCTGGCGCCGGGGCCGCAAAGCCTGGACGCGCTGGTGCGCCAGCGCTTGCTCTACCCGCCCGAGCACGATGCGCTGTGGGTGGATTGCGCCGAGCGCCGCAGCATCGGCCTGCACCTGGACGAGCTGATCGCCGATGGCCGCGTGCGCCAACTGGACGACGGCCGCTTTGCCCTGGCCTGAGCCGGCCGGCAGAGACAATCGGCAGCCATGAAACCCGCCCGCGTGGTCGTCGGCCTGTCCGGCGGCGTTGATTCGGCCGTCACCGCCTGGTTGCTCAAGCAGCAAGGGCACGAGGTGATCGGCATCTTCATGAAAAACTGGGAAGGCGACGACCGACCCGGCGGGACGGGCACCGACGACCCGTACTGCTCGTCGGCCGTCGACTTCGTCGATGCGGTGGCGGTGGCCGACGTGATCGGCATCGAGATCGAGCACGTCAACTTCGCCGCCGACTACAAAGATCGCGTGTTCGCCGAATTCCTGCGTGAATACGAAGCCGGCCGCACGCCAAACCCCGACGTGCTGTGCAACGCCGAGATCAAGTTCAAGGCCTTCCTCGACCATGCGCTGCGGCTGGGCGCCGAAAAGATCGCCACCGGGCACTACGCCCGGGTTCGGCAGCGCGAAGGCGGTTTCCAGCTGCTGAAGGGCCTGGACCCGCTGAAGGACCAGAGCTATTTTCTGCACCGGCTGACGCAGGCGCAATTGAGCAAGACGCTGTTCCCGATCGGCGAGTTGCCCAAGACCGAGGTGCGCCGGCTGGCCGCACAAATCGGCCTGCCGAACGCGGCCAAGAAGGATTCAACCGGCATCTGCTTCATCGGCGAACGGCCGTTCCGCGAGTTCCTCAACCGCTACCTCAGCCACCAGCCCGGCGCCATCGTCGACGACCGCGGCCGCACGCTGGGCCGCCACGTGGGCCTGAGCTTCTACACCCTGGGCCAACGCCAGGGCCTGGGCATCGGCGGCGTCAAAGAGAAGGGCGCGGCGCGCGGCGCCGGTGAGCACGCACCCTGGTTCGTGGCCCGCAAAGACTTGGGCCAAAACACCTTGGTGGTGGTGCAAGGCCACGGCCACCCGTGGCTGCTGTCGGCCACGCTGCAGTTCGACGACGCCAGCTGGGTGGCCGGCACAGCCCCGCCCGGCACGGCCGAACAGCCCGCGGCGCTGGCCGCCAAAGCGCGCTACCGCCAGGCCGATGCGCCTTGCCAATTTGAGGCCCAGGGCGGCGGGCTGTACCGGCTGGCCTTCGCCCAGCCGCAATGGGCGGTGACGCCGGGGCAATCGGCGGTGCTCTACGACGGCGAGGTCTGCCTGGGCGGCGGCGTCATCACCGGCGCGGCCCGAGAGCGGCCTCAGGCCGCGCAGTGCCGACTTGACGGCAGCAGCCGTCAAGCCATGAAGCGGCATTGAATTACTTCTCAAAGTATTCGAATGTCTAATGAACGAGACCCCCTGAACAGGGGGCGATCTGTCAGCAGGCGTGAACAGTGCCCACACAGGCGGTGGCGGCCACGCGTCCAATGGCGAGCTGGACCGGTGGTCCCGCTGCTTGCCCGCTGGTTGCCCCGTTGGGCGCTGGCTGGGCTTGGCGCGCTGTGCCGGTCCGTTCGACCGCCACGCCACCGCCCTTGCCGGAGTACGCCATGCCGTTTGCTGTCACCCCCTCCCTGCTGGCCCGCCTGACCGGCCGACGCCTGCACCGCCAACGCCAGCCGGAGCCCGCCGACATGGGCACCGCGTTCGGCATGGAACAGTGGCTGGACGAGCGCGACCACGGCGCCACTCCTGCGGCAACCAGGCCCACCAGCACCAACGCCAGCACCCACGCCAGCAACACCACCACCACCGCCAAGCGGGACTGGTGGTCGCGCTGGCTGCACGGCGATGGGGCACGATAAGCGCCACAAGCGCGGTGCAAGCGCGGCACGGGCATAGGCTCAAACGCAACACCGTCACCGCAATGGCCAGCCGCTGCTTCGCGCCTGGCTGACGTCGGCTGCGACACACCACCAGTTTGTCACTTGACCTGGCGAGTCTGTTTTTTCACCGTGCGTCTAGAATCCGGCGGTGACCCGCCTCAGCTTTCGCCAAAAAACCCACCTCGCCCGCGAGGCCGCCATCGTCAGCGCGGTCAAACGCCTGCTGGCCGAAAAGGGCTTCGACCAGATGACGGTCGACGAAGTGGCGGCCGAGGTCGGCATCGCCAAGGCCAGCCTGTACAAGCACTTTCCGTCGAAAGAGGCGCTGGCCGCGGCGGCGATGGTGCAGATGATGGGTTTGGCGCTTGACCAGGTGCGCACGCTGGCCGCCCAAGCCGACCGCAGCGCGATCGACCGCCTGCGGGCCGTGACACGCTGGACGCTGCAAACCCAGTTGGCCGGCGAGATGCCCACGCTGCCGGCCGAAAACTCGACGCTGCGCAACACCTTGATCGCCAACCGCGACTACATGGACGGCCTGATGACGCTGAGCGACCAGCTCGGCGCCTGGATCGTGCAGGCTCAGGCCGACGGCACGCTCAACCGCGCGCTGCCGCCCGAAGCGGTGCTCTACACCGTCTTCGCACGGGCCTGCGATCCGGTGCTGGGCTTCCTGAAGGCCGGCGGCAGCCACAGCGACGAGCAGATCGTCGACTGGGTGATGTCGTCCTGCTTCGACGGGCTGGCCTCACGCGGCTGAGCGCGGCGCGGCCGTCGACCGCGCATTGCGGCCGGCCGCCACGCAGCGCAGCCGCCGCGCGCCAGCCGTTCAACGAATGATCAGCACCGGCGTGTCGCAGTGGGCCATCACCTTGGTGGTGACCGAGCCCAGCACCAGGTTGCCGATCCAGCCGTGGCCATGTGAACCCATCATCATCAGGTCGAACTTGCCCTTGGTGGCCAGGTTGGCAATGGTGTCGGCGGCCGGCCCGACCTTGGCAACAAAGTCGGCGCTGATCTTCTGCTTGGCGAAGAAGCTGCGGATCGGCTTGAACACCTTCTCGCTCTCGTCGGCGTAGTGGCTTTGCAGCACCTCCTTGTCGAGCACCGCGGCCGCCCGTGCCGGCACCGCCGGCGTCACGTGCACCAGGGTGTAGCGGTGGGCAGCGCCCAGCCATTCGTCGTGCGCGGTCAGGTAGGCCAGCATGCGCTTGGTGAACGGGCTGCCATCGACGGCAACGAGGATCTTCATGGGGTGGCTCCTGGATTCAGAGGGCCAGTGTCGCACCGCGACCGGGCCGGCCCGGCCCGGCAACTGCCCGACTTCAAGCGACGGCCGGCAGGTCGATCAGCTTGAACGGATCGAAGCCTTCACCCTCGCCCTTGCGCAGCAGCCCCATCGCCTGGCTGACCACCCGAGTCGGGGCTTTACCCGGCCGCGCCACGCTGTAGTCGTGGCGGCAGTGCAGGTGGCCGTGCAGCCACAGGTCGGCCAGCGTGATCAGGTCGTCGTCGGCATTGCAGAAGCTGGCGGTGCCCGGCTGGTGGCCGAAGCGCGGATCGGCACTGCGCAGACTGGGCGCGAAGTGAGTGACCACCACCGTGCTGTGCCAGCCTTCAGGCGACTGCGGGCCGGGGTTGGGCCGATGCAGTTCGGCGGCCAGCCAGTCGCGGCAGGCCAGCGATTCGTCACGCATCAGGTCGGGCGTGATCGCTTCACCGTCGCGCTGCGCACCCATCAGGGTCAGGAAGTAGGCCGCCGCGCGCATCGCCCGCGCCCGCCCGGTGGGGCCGAACAGCTCGAAATCTGACCAGCGCACGGTGCCGACGAAGCGCACCCGCTGGCCGGCTGCGCTGGTCAGCACGGCGCTTTCGCGCTCCAGCAGGCGGATGCCAAAACGCTGGCAGCGCTCGCGCAGCGCCGGCCAGGCGGTCGTCAAGTCGCGGCCGTCGAACTCGTGGTTGCCGGCGACCATCAGCACCGGTTGCGGCCAGCCGGCAAAGCGCTCCAGCGCGGTCCAGTTGGCGTCGATGTCGCCGGCCAGCACCAGCAACTCGGCCCCCGGCGCAGGCTGGGGGTCGAAGACTTCGGTCTCGAGGTGAAGGTCAGAAAACAGTTGCAGCCGCATGCGTGCGCCGGGCCGCCCCAAGCAAAAAACCCCGCCTGGCGGGGTGGCGCGGTGCGCCAGGGGTGCGAATCAGCGGCTGCAGTGTAGGCACAGGGCCGGCGCGGGCGCGCCTGCATCAGCCGCGTTGGGGCGCTCAGGCCGCCAGCTTGGCTTCCAGCCGGCCCTTGATCGCCAGCAACTGTGACGGCAGCCGCGCCGACAACTGCTGGAACAACTCGCCATGCAGACCGACTTCAACTTGCCAGGCGGCTTGGTCGATCGTGATCACCGACTGGTACTGCGCGCGGCTGAAGTCGAGCCCGGTCCAGTTCAGGTCGGCGTAGCTCGGTGTGGTGCCGAAGGCGTTCTCGACACCACCGGCGGTGCCCGCCACCCGCTCCATCATCCACTGCAGCACGCGCATGTTCTCGCCGTAACCCGGCCAGACGAACTGGCCGTCGGCGCCCTTGCGGAACCAGTTCACACAGTAGATCTTCGGCAGCCTGGCGCCCGACGCGGCGAGCTTGGCACCGATGTCGAGCCAGTGCTGGAAGTAGTCGCTCATGTTGTAGCCGATGAACGGCAGCATCGCGAACGGGTCGCGGCGCACGGCACCGTTGCCGCCGGCCATCGCCGCGGTCGTTTCCGAGCCCATGGTCGCGGCCATGTACACACCTTCGATCCAGTTGCGGGCTTCGGTCACGAGCGGCACGGTGGTGGAGCGGCGGCCGCCGAAGATGAAGGCGTCGATCGCCACACCCTGCGGATCGTCCCACGCCGGATCGAGCGCCGGATTGTTGATGGCTGCCACGGTAAAGCGCGCGTTCGGATGAGCGGCCTTGGCGCCGGTCTCCTCGGCGATCCGCGGGCTCCAGTCCTTTCCTTGCCAGTCGATGGCGTGCGCGGGCGCCGGGCCCATGCCTTCCCACCAGACGTCGCCGTCGTCGGTCAGCGCGACGTTGGTGAAAATCGTGTCGTGGTCCAGGCTGTGCATGCAGTTCGGGTTGGTCAGTAAATTGGTGCCGGGGGCCACGCCAAAGTAGCCAGCCTCCGGGTTGATGGCGTAGAGCTTGCCGTCGGCGCCGGGCTTGATCCAGGCGATGTCGTCGCCAATCGTCGTCACTTTCCAGCCATCAAAACCGGCGGGCGGCACCAGCATCGAGAAGTTGGTCTTGCCACAGGCGCTCGGGAAGGCGGCGGCCACATGGTATTTTTTTCCTTGTGGATTGGACACGCCCAGGATCAGCATGTGCTCGGCCAGCCAGCCTTCGTCGCGGCCCATGTTGGAGGCAATGCGCAGCGCAAAGCATTTCTTGCCCAGCAGCGCGT
>JAYVDE010000294.1:0-5375 GCA_043749575.1 Burkholderiaceae bacterium
CCCGGGTAGAGCACCGGGTGGAACAGCGCGGCCAGGCTGCGCGCCACCCGGGCATCGGGCTGGTTGTTGCGGTCGATCTCGCGCGCGGCGATGAACTGGCCCAGCCGCTCGTTCAGCTGCATCATCACGAAGCGGTTGAACGGGATGCTGCGCTCCAGCAAGCGCCAGAACACCTCGATCGGCAGGCCGGCCGCCGTGCTGCTGCGCAGCGCCTCGATGTTGTAGCGGTAGACCTCGCGCTTGAGCAAGGTGCCCTCGCCGAACCAGGCGCCCGGCGGCAGCCCGGTGTAGGTGATCTGATGGCCACCGGCGCTGACGTTGCTCATCTTCAACAGGCCGTCGATCACGCCGAACCAAAAGTTCGACGGCGCGCCGGTGCGGCAGATCCGGTCACCCGGCTCGGCTGCAACCACCTGCAAGGTGGCCGCCGCATCGCGGCGATCGGTGTCGGACAACAGCGCCAGCCAGGGGATGCCGGCCAGTTCAGCGCCAGTGGGCGGGCGGGCGCGCTGGCGCAGGCTGGGGGTGCTCATCGCAGGTTGGGCTTTCAATTTACTTACATCAAGTACAGGGGAAAGTCCGCTCAGTACAGACCCTCGGATTGTCGTTGCACCAACAACCTGACGTCAAACCGATCCCTAGCATCCGCCTTCAATCGCTGACCTGCCCGAACCCGGGGCCGGCGTCGCCGAAGGAGCTGCTGGTGCAATCGACTTTTCCCCGCCTGATGCTGGAACACGCCACGGCCCGGCCCGACGCCGCAGCCCTGCGCGAGAAATCCTACGGCATCTGGCAGACCACCACCTGGGCGCAGCTGGCCGTGCTGGTGCGCCAACTGGCCTGTGGTTTTGCCGAGGCCGGCATGAAGCGCGACGACCACGTGGTGGTGGTGGGCGACAACCGGCCGCGGCTGTACGCCAGCATGCTGGCGGTGCAGGCCTTGGGCGCGGTGCCGATCCCGCTGTACCAGGACGCGGCCGGCACCGAATGCGTGTTCCCGATCAACAACGCCGAGGTGGCGTATGCCGTGGTCGAGAACCAGGAGCAGGTCGACAAGCTGCTGGAGATCCGGCCGCAATGCCCGCAACTGGCCCACATCTGGTACGACGACCCGCGCGGCCTGCGCAAGTACGACGAGCCCGGGCTGGCATCGCTAGCCCTGCTGATCGAGGCCGGTGCGGCCAGCGCCCAACGCGACCCCAGCTTCTTCGACGCCGAGCTCAACCAGGGCCAGCCGCAAGATGTGGCCGCGATGTTCTTCACCAGCGGCACGACCGGCAACCCCAAGGGCGTGGTGCACACCCATTTCAGCCTGCTCGACCGCGCCGCTGCGGGCAAGGCCTTCGACAAGTTGACCGACCGCGAGGAAGTGCTGGCCTACATGCCACCGGCCTGGATCGGCCAGAACATCTTCAGCTACGCCCAGTGGCTGGCCTGCGGCTACATCGTCAACTGCCCTGAATCGGCGGCCACGGTGACCATCGACCTGAAGGAAGTGGGCCCCACCTACTACTTCGCGCCACCGCGCATCTTCGAAGGCCTGCTGACCAGCGTGATGATCCGCATGGAGGACGCCTCGGCCATCAAGCGGCGCCTGTTCCATGCCTGCATGGCGGTGGCCCGGCGGGTGGGCCCGGCGCGGCTGGACGGGACTCCGCTGGCGCTGCTCGACCGCATCAAGTGGACGCTGGGCGACTGGGCGATCTACGGCCCGTTGCGCAACAGCCTGGGGTTCAGCCGGGTGCGGGTGGCCTACACCGCCGGCGAGGCGATCGGGCCCGACCTGTTCACTTTCTACCGATCGATCGGCATCAACCTCAAGCAGCTGTATGGGTCGACCGAGACCGCCGTTTTCGTCTGCCTGCAACCCGACCACGAGGCCCGTGCCGACACCGTGGGCGTGCCGGTGGCCGGTGTGGAGATCAAACTGACCGACAGCGGCGAAATCCTGATCAAGAGCCCCGGCTTGCTCAAGGCGTACTACAAGAACCCCGCCGCCACCGCCGAGGTGCTGAGCGCCGACGGCTGGTACCGCAGCGGCGACGCCGGCTTCATCGACGGCAACGGCCACCTGAAGATCATCGACCGCCACAAGGACGTGGGCCGCATCGTCGGCGGCGCGCATGACGGCGCGATGTTCGCGCCCAAGTACGTCGAGAACAAGCTGAAGTTCTTTCCGTACATCAAGGAGGCCGTGGCCTTCGGCGACCGCCGCGACCGGGTCTGCGCCTTCATCAACATCGACATGGACGCGGTGGGCAACTGGGCCGAGAAGCGCAACCTGGGCTACGCCGGCTACACCGACCTGGCGCAAAAACCCGAGGTCTACGAGCTGATCCGCGAATGCGTCGAGAAGAGCAACGCCGACCTCGCCGCCAACGCGCTGCTGGCCGGCAGCCAGGTTTGCCGCTTCCTGATCCTGCACAAGGAACTGGACGCCGACGACGGCGAAATGACGCGCACCCGCAAGGTCAAGCGTGGCGCCATCTGCGACAAGTACGAAGTGCTGGTCGATGCGCTGTACGCCGGCAAGACCGAACAGTTCATCGAGACGGTGGTCAAGTTCGAGGACGGGCGCAGCGGCGCGGTCTCGGCAACGCTGAAGATCGCCGATGCCAAGACCTTTCCCGCGATGAAAGAGACCGCCTGACATGAAACCCCCACGCTCGCTTTGCTCGCTGCCCCTCCGAGGGGGTGCCTCAGTCCCTTCGGGCGGCCGGGCGGTACTGACATGACCGCCGAAGTGAGCGACCGCAAGAGCGGCGACGTCATCCTCGACGTCAACAACATCAGCCTGGCCTTCGGCGGCGTGAAGGCGCTGACCGACATCAGCTTCAACGTGCGAGAGCACGAGATCCGCGCCATCATCGGCCCCAACGGTGCCGGCAAGAGCAGCATGCTGAACTGCATCAACGGCGTCTACATACCGCAGCAGGGCAGCATCTCGTTCCGCGGCCAGACCTTCAGCCACATGAGCAGCCGGCAAGTCGCCGAGATGGGCGTGGCGCGCACCTTCCAGAACCTGGCGCTGTTCAAGGGCATGAACGTGATCGACAACATCATGTCCGGTCGCAACCTGAAGATGAAGTCCAACCTGTTCCAGCAGGCCTGGCGCTGGGGTGCCGCGCAGCGCGAGGAAGAAGAACACCGGGCGTTCGTCGAGCAGATCATCGACTTCCTCGAAATCCAGGCGCACCGCAAGACCCCGGTCGGCCGCCTGCCGTACGGATTGCAGAAGCGAGTGGACCTGGGGCGGGCGCTGGCGATGGAGCCACAGGTGCTGCTGCTCGACGAGCCGATGGCCGGCATGAACATCGAGGAGAAACAGGACATGTGCCGTTTCGTGCTGGATGTGAACGACGAGTTCGCCACCACCATCGTTCTGATCGAACACGACATGGGGGTGGTGATGGACATCAGCGACCGCGTGGTGGTGCTGGACTACGGCAAGAAGATCGGCGACGGCACGCCCGAAGAAGTACGCAACAACGAAGACGTGATCAGCGCCTACCTGGGGACTTCTCATTGATGTACCACCCCCACGTCACTTCGTTCCTGCCCCCCAAGGGGGCGCAAGCCACCCTCGGGGCGGCCCGTCGGGAGGCTTGATGAAAAAACCCCAGATCACTTCGTTTGCGGAGACTGTTTGATGGGCCCGTTCCTCGAAACCCTCTTCGGTGGCCTGATGTCGGGCATGCTGTATTCGCTGGTGGCGTTGGGCTTCGTGCTCATCTTCAAGGCCAGCGGTGTCTTCAACTTTGCCCAGGGCGCGATGGTGTTGTTTGCCGCGCTGGCGATGGCACGCTTTTCCGAATGGATCCCGGAGCTGCTGGGCTTCGACAGCAAGCTGCTGGCCAACCTGCTGGCCTTTGCCGGCGCCATGCTGGTGATGGTGGCGGTGGCCTGGTTGATCGAGCGCCTGGTGCTGGGCAAGCTGGTCAACCAGGAGGGCATCACCCTGCTGATGGCCACGCTGGGTGTCGCCTACTTCCTCGACGGACTCGGCCAGACGATCTTCGGCAGCGAGATCTACAAGATCGATATCGGCCTGCCCAAAGACCCGATGTTCCTGCTGGAGACCACCTTCCCGGGTGGCATCCTGGTCAACAAGGAAGACCTCTACGCCGCGGTCATCGCCGCTGCGCTGGTCATCGGCTTGAGCCTGTTCTTCCAGAAAACCTCTACCGGCCGCGCGCTGCGGGCGGTGGCCGACGATCACCAGGCCGCGCAGAGCATCGGCATCCCGTTGTCGCGGGTGTGGGTGATCGTGTGGAGCGTGGCGGGCTTCGTGGCGCTGGTGGCCGGCATGATCTGGGGCAGCAAGCTGGGCGTGCAGTTCTCGCTGTCGGTGCTGGCGCTCAAGGCCTTGCCGGTGGTCATCCTGGGCGGGCTGACCAGCGTGCCAGGCGCCATCATCGGCGGTCTGGTCATCGGCGTGGGCGAGAAGCTGTCCGAGGTCTACCTCGGGCCCACGCTGGGCGGCGGCATCGAGATCTGGTTCGGCTACGTGCTGGTGCTGCTGGTCTTGCTGGTGCGGCCGCAGGGTCTGTTCGGCGAGAAGATCATTGACCGCGTATGAACGCGATCAATGATTTTTCGGTGAAGGCTAACTTGGCGCAGCCAAGTTAAGCGAAGCGTGCCGTAACCAAAAGATCATCCAAAGGCAAAGCATGCTTTACAGAGAAAACGGTCAGTTCAAGACCAGCTACCGCGCCGACCAGCAGGTCTTCCCGATCACCCAGGACCGAGTGGGCATCTGGCTGCTGCTGGCTTTTGCGGTCTTCGTGGTGCCGATGCTGGCCGACGAATACCTGTTCCGCGCGGTGTTGATCCCGTTCCTGATCCTGTCGCTGGCGGCGTTGGGCCTGAACATCCTGGTCGGCTACTGCGGGCAAATTTCACTGGGCACCGGCGCCTTCATGGCGGTGGGGGCCTACGCGGCCTACAACTTCATGGTCCGCATCGACGGCATGCCTTTGCTGCTGGCGGTGTTGCTGGGGGGCGCCTGCGCCACCGCGGTGGGCGTGTTGTTCGGCATCCCCAGCCTGCGCATCAAGGGCCTGTACCTGGCGGTGGCCACGCTGGCGGCGCAGTTCTTCGTCGACTGGGCGTTCCTGCGGGTCTCGTGGTTCACCAACCACTCGTCGTCGGGCTCGGTCTCGGTGTCCAGCCTCAACGTGTTCGGCATCACCCTCAACACCCCGTTCGAGAAGTACCTGCTGTGCCTGGGCTTCCTGGTGGTGTTCGCGATGGCCGCCAAGAACCTGGTGCGCAGCCACATCGGCCGCGAGTGGATGGCCATCCGCGACATGGACGTGGCCGCCGCCGTCATCGGCATCCGCCCGGTGTATGCCAAGCTCACCGCGTTTGCGGTC
>JAYVDE010000295.1:0-5359 GCA_043749575.1 Burkholderiaceae bacterium
GTCTTGAGGTAGGCCGCCGAGCAGACCAGCGCGGCTGCTGCGCCGTCGCCGATCGGCGCGCACATCGCGCGGGTCAGCGGCCAGCTCACCGGCCGGTCCGCCAGCACCTGCTCGGGTGAGACCTCGAACCGGTACTGCGCCAGCGGGTTCAAGGCGCCCATCGCATGGTTCTTGGACGCGCCGAAGGCGATCTGGGCCGCGGTGGTGCCGTGCGCCTTCATGTGCCACGCCGCCTGCATCGCGTAGGTGTCCATGAACAGCGTGCCGCCGCCGCCCTTGGGGTTGAAGGGCTTGCCCGCCTGCTCGCCAGCGGCGGCGTAGTAAGCCAGCCAGTCGGCGGGGTCGAGGCGGTCGATGCCGCCGTCGAAGATCTCCTGGGTACGGGCCGCCGCGTTGGGCACATCGTCGGGCACGAAAGTCTTCTCGACCCCGATCGCCAGCGACAGCTCGGCGCTGCCCGACAGCACGTCCTTCCAGGCGCCGTGCAAGGCCATGCTGGCGGTGGCGCAGCCGCCTTCGACGTTGACCATGCCCACGCGCTCGGGGAACAGGCCATCGCGCACCAGCGGCGTGAAACAGACCTGGCCGCGCACGTTGGACTGGCCCCAGGTGCCCATGCCGCAGTTGCCGAACCAGGCATGGCCGATGCGGTCGCCGTCGGCCATGCCGGCGTCTTGCAAAACCGCCAGGTAGGCCTGGCGGGTCAGGTCTTTGAACGAGCTGTCGGGCTGTTTGCCAAAACGGGTGCAGCTGGTGCCGATGATGTAGGCGTCTTGCATGGTGGTGTCCTGAAGTGTCCTGCGGTGGCGTGACGTGTCGTGAGGTGTCGTGAGGTGTCTTGAAGCTCAGCCGAGCTGAACGGGCAGGGTGGCCACACCCCGCATCGCCAGCGCGTCGATCCAGTCGGGGCTGCCGGCGGCACGCTCGATGCGCGGAAAACGCTCGACCAGCCGGCCGATGCAGCGCTTGGCCTCCAGCCGGGCCAGCGGCGCGCCCATGCAGAAATGCAGGCCAAAGCCGAAAGTCAGGTGGCGGTTCGGGCTGCGGCCGAGGTCCAGCCCCTGCGGCTCGGCAAAGGCCCGCGGGTCGCGGTTGGCGGCATTGGCAAAACCGAACACCCGGTCGCCGGCTTTCAACTGCCGGCCTTCGATCTCATGGTTGACCTTGACGACCCGGGCGATCGCGTTGCTGGGGCCGTCGTAGCGCAGGAACTCCTCGACCGCGCTGTCGATCAGGGCCGGATCGCTGCGCAGGCGTTGCAGCTGGTCGGGGTGGTCGAGCAGCGCGTGCACCGCATTGCCCAGCAGGTGGGTGGTGGTCTCGTGGCCGGCAAACAGCACCAGCATGCAGGTGGCGACCAGCTCGTCCTCGCTCAAGCGGCCTTCGTCGTCGCGGGCGGCGATCATGCGGCTGACAAAATCGTCGCCCGGTGCGGCGCGGCGTTCGGCGATCAGCGCGCGGAAAAAGTTCGCCAGCCGCTCGGCGCCGCTGCGGGCACGGTTGTAGCGGTTGCCATCGGCACGGGCGCCGCCGATGAAGGCCCGCAGTTCGTCGGAGGCCTGCTTCAGCTCGGGGTAGGCGGCATACGGGATCTTCAGCATGTCCATGATCACGAAGGCCGGCAGCGGCATCGCCACGTCGTGGGCCCAGTCGATGGCCCGGTCGGTGGGCAGCGCATCCAGCAGGTGGTCGACCACGCGGGTCACCGCGCCGTCCAGCGACTCCAGCGCCTTGAGGTTGAACACCGTGCCGACCAGCCGGCGCAGCCGGGTGTGCTCGGGCGGATCGCGGAACACCATCCACAGCGACATGTAGCGCATCACTTCGGCCAGCAACTCCCGCCGTTCGCCCTGCAACTGGGCGTAGAACGGCCGCAGCCGGTCGGGCGACATCGTGTCGGACAACATCATCTGGCGCACGTCGTCGTAGCGCGTCAGCACCCAGGCGCGCAGCGCCGGGCTCCAGTGCACCGGGTCTTCGTCCTGCAGCCGGGCATAGAGCGGGAACGGGTCGCGCCGCACCGCGGGATCGGCCGGGTCGTAGCTCAGGGGGGCCAGGGTCGTCATGGCAAGAACGCTACTGCAGGCCCTGGCCGTCGACAAGCATCGAGGTGACACCGGCCTGCGGCATAGCCGGCCAGGCCGATCCCGATTTCTCCGGATAGCCAAGCGGTGGCCGGCTGATAGCGTTCACTGACGATGACCACCCCGACCGCCCCGCACCCCAGCACCGTGCTCGACGACACCAGCGTGCTGATCCCCGACGTGTTCGAGGTGCACGGCCGCAGCCAGCCCGACAAGGACGCGGTGGTCTGCGGCCCGGTGCGCCGCAGCTGGGGCGACTTCGCCGCCAACATCAACCGCGTGGCCAACGCGCTGCACGCCCGCGGCGTCGGCCCCGGCCACCAAGTGGCGGTGCTGATGGGCAACTCGGTCGAGATCCTCGAGGTGATGTTCGGCGTGGTGCGCGCCGGCGCCTGCGTGGTGCCGCTGTCGGGCCTGCTCACCGGCGACCAGCTGGCCACGCTGATCGCCGACAGCGACGCGGTGATGTTGTTCGCCACCGCCGATTTCAACGCGCGGCTGGGCGAGCACCGCGTCCAGTGCCCCCAATTGCGCGCCGATGGCTGCATTGCGGTGTTCCACGATGCACCCGGCTGGGTCGGCTTCGACCACTTCCTGGCCGGCGCCGCCAGCACACCGCCACTGGCCAACTGCCATGCGGCGCTGCCCTTCAACATCATCTACAGCTCGGGCACCACCGGGCTGCCCAAGGGCATCGTGCAGAGCCACCGCACGCGCAGCCACTGGGCGATGTTCAACGCCATCGAACAAGGCTTCGGCGAGCTGAGCCGCGCGCTGACCACCACCGCGCTGTACTCCAACGGCACCTGGCTGACGATGCTGCCGGCGCTGTTTGTCGGCGCCACCTGCGTGGTGATGCCGGCCTTCGATCCGCGCGAGTTCCTGGCCACCGTGCAGCGCGAGCGGATCACGCACACCTTCATGGTGCCCTCGCAGTTCCTGATGGTGTTGTCGCAACCCGATGTCGACCAGTTCGACCACTCGTCCTTGCAGACCCTGCTGTGCGCCGGCTCGCCGCTGCGCCGCGACACCAAGCGCGAGGTGCTCCAGCGCTTCGGCAACAAGCTGATCGAGCTCTACGGCTTCTCCGAAGGCTTCGGCGCGATGCTCAAGCCGGCCCAGCACGCGCACCGCTTCGACAGCGTGGGCCGGCCGGTGATAGGCTGCGAGGTCTGCATCCTCGACGATGCCGGCAAGGTGTTGCCACCGGGCGAGATCGGCGAGATCGCCGGTTACGGCGCCGGCATGATGGCGGCGTATCACCGCCGGCCCGAGCAGACCGCCGCGCTGATCTGGCGCGACGCCCGCGGGCGCAGCTGGATCCGCTCGGGCGACCTCGGCAAGCTCGACGCGCAGGGCTACATCACGCTGGTCGACCGCAAGAAGGACATGATCATCTCAGGCGGCTTCAACGTCTTCCCGACCGACATCGAGGCCATCGTCGGCGGCCACCCTGATGTGCTGGACGTCACCGTGATCGGCATCCCGCACGACAAATGGGGTGAAACCGCGCTGGCGCTGGTGATCCCCAAGCTGGGCAGGGCGCCCGACGCGGCAGCCCTCATGGCCTGGGCCAACGAGCGGCTGGCCCGCCACCAGCGGCTGGGGGCGGTGGCGTTTCGCGACGACTTTCCGCGCAACGCGCTGGGCAAGGTGCTCAAGCGATTGCTGCGCGAGCCTTACTGGGCCGCGGCCGGGCGCTTACTGTGAGCAACGCTGACCACAACCGGGGCTCAGCGCCCCGCAGGAGACCGCCCCGCATGGCGCATTCGCAGCAGCCCAATCCGGTTCCGCCGAGGTCCGTCCCGCTCGCCCCTGTCCAGCCCACCCCAGTCCCGCTCACCCCTGTCCCGCCCGGGTCCGTCGCGCCCGCGGTTGGTCCGCCCACACCCGCCACCGCCACCGTGTTGCCCTTGGCCCATCGCCGCAACCGGGTGATGTGGCTCAACAACGACCGGGTGTTCTACGCCGGCCTGCTGGGCGCGGTGAGCGTGCGCACCATGGGCGGCTGGCTGGTCTATGTCTCGCTGGGCGCGCCGCTGCGCATCAGCGTGGGTGCTGCCGCCACCGGCACGCTGGCCGCCGACGCGCCCTGGCAGAGCACCGACCTGGCGGTGCTGCCGCCCTACACGCCGCACCGCGTGGCCTGCGATGAGCGGCTGATCTGCAGCATCACGATCGAGCCCGAAACGGTTGACGAAGCCGCCTTGCCGGCCTGGCTGCATGCCCAGGTGGGCGCCGTGCCCGCCGGCCATCCCGAGGCCGCGCGCATGCTGCAGCGGGTGCGCACAGCGCATGCCTGGCTGTGCAGCCACGGCCGCAGCATCGACTTGCAGACCAGCGGTTTTGACGAGTGTTTTTTCGGCCGGCCGCTGGCCCCGCGCCGACTCGACCCGCGCATCGCCGGTGTGCTCGAAGACATGCGCAACGACCCGTCGCGCAGCACCACCGCGCAAGAGTGCGCCACAGCGGTCGGGCTGTCGTTCTCGCGCTTCCTGCACCTGTTCAAGGCCGAGGTCGGCACGCCGTTTCGCAGCCTGCGCACCTGGAAGCGCGCCCGCAGCCTGCTGCACCATGTCACCCGCGACACCAACCTGGTGCACGTGGCGCTGGACACCGGCTACCCCGATTCCACCCACTTCAGCCATTCGATCCGCCAGGTCTACGGCCTCAAGCCGCGTGACCTGTTTGCCGGTAGCCGCGCGCTGACGGTGCTGGGCGACAGCCCGGCCGCCCGCGCCGCGGCCCGTGCCGAGGGCTGGCGCTAGCCGTCCTGGCCTGATGAGCTTCACCGACCGGGCAGCCCGCGAGCAGGGCAGCGGCCACCCTTTGACCTGGCGCAGCCATGCTGTAATTCAGCAGCACTGCCCGTCCCGGCGTTGATCTGAAACAGATCCGCGGCCTGCGCGATGCGCCTCAATGGCCGCTCGCGAGCCGGCACCGCCTGTGCCATCCGGTAGCTGTCCGACGCCCGCCGCAGGAGACCCACATGCCCCGTCACACCCCGCCGGCCGAGCCCGGCCAGCCAGCGCGGGCCAACCGGCGCGCCAGCTCGGTGGCCGACACCCGCGGCGGCCTGCGGCTGGTCGTCGCCGGCAGCCGCCACATCACCGGGCTGGTGGAGGCGCTGCATGGCCAGATCCAGCGCCTGGCGCCGCCGCTGCGGGGTGGTGACGCCAAGGGCGAGTCTGGCCGTGCCGACAACAGCGATGGCCTGCCCACCACGCGCGGCCTGACCGGGCTGGTCTACCGCGGCATCCAGGGCATCCTGCGGC
>JAYVDE010000296.1:0-5351 GCA_043749575.1 Burkholderiaceae bacterium
ACCCTTGCGGCCTTGCCACCGGTCTGGATGCCTGACGGGGTGAGCAGCGCTGCTTCGCTGTGTGCGACTTCGGCGGCCACTGAGGTGCCCGCTGCCAGGCGCACGCTGGCGCCCACGCTGCGCAGAATCAGCGGGTGCTGCGGATCCTCGTCACGCACCATGCCTGCACTGAGCACAAGCTGTTCGTTCGCCTCAACACGTGCTGCCGCGCCGCGGACCCAGCTCTTCAGCCCGCCCTGGTCAACCTCGTAGGTCACACGCAGCGAGTTAGGGTTGAAGCCGGCATCCAGACTCGGCAGCGGTGCCTTCAACAAAACGCCGCCGCTGAGGGTTTCGATTTCGTAGTCCACAAAGCGCAGCAGCGGCACGCTGCGCAACACGAGTGAACTCTGGCTGCGGTCGCGTGTCAGTAGTTCGACTTTCTCGCTGTTCTCGACGAAGGGCGCGCGGCTCAAGCGGTACGGCCCCGAGGTGCCGAGCGCGGGCAGTTCGTCGATCACCTGGCGGCTGCTGGTTTGCGCGGCGAAGGCGGTCAGGCTGCGGCTGCCGTCATCGCTCTCGATGTGCGCGCGGGCGCCGTTCAGGCTGCGGTTGTATTGGCCCAGGCGGCGCTCGTCCAGCGGCGCGGTGGTGCCGCTGTCGGCACTCAGCCTGGCCTCGGTCTGGGTGTTGAAGTCGCCGACCAGCACGTACGACCTGCCGCGGTCGAGCCGCACATACAGGCGTCCCGTCGACTGCGCGTCGAAGCCTTTCACCGACTCGTCGCCGTACACCGGGTAGAACTCGCCCGGCTGGATGTCGCGGAACAGCCGCTCGCGCGTGCCTTTGTCGGAGTCGTAGGCCAGGGTGAGCAGCGTGTCGCCCAACACTTTTCCCTTGAGGAACAGCGCGGCGCGCGCACCGGCATCGGCTCGGCCATTGTCGAAGCGGATGGCGGCGGTTTGCAGCGCCTGCTCGAAACCGTCTTGCGCCCGTGCCGGCTGAATCGAAGCGTTGCCCAGGCGGCGCAAATTGAGCACGCCTTCGACCACACCGGCAGCAATCAACGGCCGCAGTTCGGCGTTGAAGCCGAGTTTGAGTTGCGCCCGTGCGTTGCCCGAGGTGGCCTGCAGCAGCACGTCGCCGGGTTCGCTCGGCGCTTCGAGTTCGGCCACCAGCACCCCGCCCTCGACGAACACCTGCACACCCGGCTCATCGGGGTCGAGGTCCCGCGTTTGCCAGCGGCCACGGCTGGCGTTCAGGGTCACCGGGGTGGGCGATGTGACGCTGACACCAGCGGCGTCGAGCGGCTCGATCGTCACCCGCACCAGCGTGCGGCCATCTGCCGACAAGGCCTGGGTCGGCGCGCTAATGCGCAACTTCGCCAGCGTGCCGGGCGCGGTGACGGTGATCGTGTGGCTACCGGCCTTCACCTCGGGCTCGGGGGACGTTTTCGACGAGTCCGTCTGCACCAGCTCCAGCGTGTTCAGGCCGGGTTTCAAGTCGACGCCCACATAGTCGGCCACTTGCAAGGTATTCGACTCCAGGCTTCTCACTCGGCCGATGCGCGTGACCGGCAATTCGACACCGTTGACGCTCAGCTTGAGTTCGGCGCCCAGCGCGCCCTTGACGCTCACCGTGGTCTGTGCATAACCCAGCACCTGAGCGGTGCTCGGGCTCAGGATGGCCGGGCTGTTGTCAAGCGCGGCCAGCGCCTCGTCGCTTAGCGCGGGGGTGGTGGGGGCAGCCCATGCCGCTGGCCGGGCCGATGCTGGAGCCAATGCCTGCGCAGCGCCTGTTTTGTCTCTGCTCAGCGGCGCACCGGTGGTCGCAGTGGACGGCGACGAGGTCAGGTTGCCAACACCGACCACACCGCTGGCCGGCAGGGCTTTCGGGTCGGTCACTGGCGCCAGGCGCGGGTCGGCGGCCAGGCGCGAATCGCGGGCGGTCTCGGTGTTTTGATCGGCACGCGCCACCGTCTCGGCGCGCGCGGCGATGGCCAGGAGAACCGCATCGCTGCAACCGGCCACGGCGAAGTCGGCGCGTTGCAGCTCGCCGTTCTTCATGTCGACGAAGCGGCTGCCCGCGTCGCCCGCGTTGCGGTTCGCCAGCAGCGCCAGTTGGGCCGCGCCCTGCGGGCCGACGCTGAACGGCAAGCTGGTGCGGTCGAGCTTGAGCACATGGGTTTGCGGCTTCAAACCATACAGGCTGAAGCGGCCCAGGCGGTCGGTGCTCACCGAGCGGCCGTCTTCGAGGAACAGGCGCACGCCGGCAATGCCGGGTTCGCCGTCGTCGCGCTCGTGGTTGTTGTTGCAGTCTGCGTACACGTTGCCGAGCAGGAAGCCGCGCTCGCTGAACACGCCGGGCAGCACCTTCACCGTGGCGCGACTCTCGTTGCTCAGCTTGGGCAGCGGGCCGGCCGTGGTGGCCTGCGCACGGTTGATGCCGTCGCCTTGCAAGGCACCGGGGCCCACGCGCACGCGGTAGCTGAGCGTGAGCACCGCGCCGTCGTTGATCGAGCCGATGTTGAACACCAGCGCCGGGCCGACATTGCCTTCGGGGTCGGGCAAGGCCGAGCCGTCGAAACGGGTCGGCGCGGCGCTGGTGCCGTCCAGCCGCGTGCTGCCTTGCAGGTAGGCGAAGCCGGCCGGCAGTTGGTCGGTCACGCGAACGCGGCCCAGCAACTGGCCTGTAAGGTTCTTGACCTTGATCTGGTAGTCGACAAACTCGCCCAGCTCCACCGTTTTGTGCGAGGCGGTTTTTTGAATGAAGAAGCCGGCGCGCGGATCGGCGTCGAGCGGAATGTCGAGGTGCACCGGTTCGCTCAGCGCGGTGATCGCGAAGGTGCCGCCGTAAGAACCCGCCGGATCAACCACACGCTCGGGCGGCAACAGGCTGGCGGCCAGGGTCGACGGAAATGCATAGGTGGCCGGCGGCACGACGCGCAGCCGGTAGATGCTTGGCGCGACCAGCGGAAACTGGTAATGGCCGTCGGCGGCGGTGGTTAGCACGCTGGGTGCCGCCGTCACGCCGTCGGCTGCGAACACGCGCGCCAGCCCGTCGGGGTGGCCGCCGTTGCCGGCACCGGTCACGTCGATCAGCGTCACCACCGCGCCGGCCAGCGGTGCGCTGGTCTTGCTGTCGAACACCACGCCGAACGGGTCGACCAGCAGGCTTGCCTGCAACAGCGTGGCACCGCAGCCGCTCACCGACACCGTCAACCGGTCGTTCGGCCGCACGCTCAGGCGGCCATCGCCACGCGCCAGCGGGGTGCGCAGCGCATCGGTGGTGGGCACCAGGGGTTCGATGTGGAATTCGCCGCTGTTCAGGCCGGTCTCGGTCGCGACGTACGACTCGACATCGCCCGCCAGCGTTGACGACACGGTGATTTGCTGCGTCTCGGCGCGCAGCGGGTCGAGGTTGCAGCGCGAGGCGCTGAACGACACGTAGAACGGCTGGCCGGCGCTCAACACCGTGATCGGGCGCGTGTACTGCGCATCGGCGAACAGGCGCAGCACGGGTGGCTGTTCGGGCACCACCATGCGCACCGGGTTCGAGTCGACGCCCACCGGTTGTGGCTGCACGCCGTTCATGAACGACAAGCGCGCGATGTTGGTGATCGGCCCGGCCGCGTTGCGGTTGACCTGTACATCGAGGCTGCGCGTGAACGACTGGCCCGGCGCGATATCGGCCGCAAAGCCGAAGGCCACCGCGTCGACCTGGCGCAGGTCGGCCGGCGGCGTGCGCGTGTAGCTGTGTTCGGGCTGGCCTTGCAGGTGGTACAGCGCGAGTGCGCCGTTGGCAGGGCCGAGCGCGCTCAGCGTGGTGTTGGCAGGAATCACGTCGCGCAGCACCACCACGGCCATCGACACGCCATCCACCAGCACCGGCAAGCCGCTGGCGGCGCGGTTGCCGGTGTTGCTGGCGGTGAGGGTCAAAGTGACGCTGTCGCCCACGCGTGGCGTCGGGTTGTTGACCGCGGCCACAAGCTGCAGTAGCGCACCATCGGCCACGGTCACGCTGTCGATGTTGGCCGCGATCATGCCCTGCGCGACGCTGCGTGCACTCAGGTCGACGCGCGCCACGCGGCCCACGCCCACGCCTTCGGCCACGCCGCCCAGCAGCACGAAGTCGGCGAACTCGCCGCTGGCGAGCGGGCCGAAGGCGGCGCCGTTGGCGATCTCGGGTTCGTTGGTGTCGGCCACGCCGTTGCCGTTGCGGTCCCACACCAGGCGCAGCCCGGTCAGGTCGTGGTCGTCGTCGGTTCGGTTCGCATAGCGCAGCACGTAGTTGCTGCTCGCGTTGCCGGTGTTGGTCAGGCGGTGCGACAACGCGGCAATGCCGCGGGCCGCGCGCTGCACCACGTTGTCGCTGGTCAGGGTGAGCCCTTCGAGCGGCTGCACCGTGACGCTGACGGTGTTGGAAAGCAGGGTCGCGTTGAAGCCGCGGTCGGTGTCGAAGTAAGTCGCCCGCGCGGTGTTTTCGAGCAGGCTGCCGGCCAGCGGTGCCGCCCATGCCGCGCTGCTGCTGGCGGCCAGCCACAGCAGCGCGCATGCGCCTGCTGCGGCGGCGGCGCGCCGCAGCAGCCGGGCCCAAGGCCGTGGCGCGCGGTGGCTCGACAGCGTTGGAGTCGACAGAGTGGGGCTCATGCTCGGTGGGAAAGTTGGGCGCGGGCCGGGCTGGAGCCCGGACACCTTCGATCTGCCCTTGCCGCCGAACCCAGGGTGGGCCCGGCGGCAAGGGCGCAGGCGGAGTGCCTGAGCTTTTGCCGATGAACTGCCGGTTGAATTACCGGTTCATCAAGCGGGGGGTCACGGGTTGATGCGAACCCCGAAGTTCAGCACCGCCGAGGCGCCCGCTGCCAGCGTGCCCACGCTGGCGCTCACGGTGCCGGTGTTGCCAGCCGTCGGTGCCGTGATGGAACCCTGGCTGACGGCTGCGGCAACCGCTGCGCTGTAGGTGGTGTTGGCCGGTGTGGAGTCGCTGACCACCACGTTGAGCACGCTCGAGGTGCCGATGTTGGTGATCGTCACGCGGTAGCGAACACACGCGCCGGGTGCCGCGCCAGTGGTGATGTTGGCGTTGCTGAAGGCCGTGTCGGCAATGCCGTCGCAGTTGGCATCCAGGGCTTGTTCTTTGAACAACACCAGGTTGCCGGCGATCACCGTGGTGGTGTCGGTGGTCGACACCACCGCCGGTGCGGCTGCACCGTTGATGCTGCCGGCGGTGGTGACCGTCAACGTCGTCGTGTCGGTGACGCCGGCCGCCGCGCCGCCGGTTGCGCTGACGCGCACCAGCAAGCGCACGCTGGCACCGGCCGCGATTGGGCCCAGGTCGGCCGGTGCGTTGATCACCGGGTCGCTCGGGTCGAT
>JAYVDE010000297.1:0-5339 GCA_043749575.1 Burkholderiaceae bacterium
GGCCGCTCTGTGAACCGCCACGCCCTTGCCCCGCGTGACATAGCCGCCGATCGCGTCGGGTGGTGCCGGCCGGCAGCAGCGTGCCAGCTGGGTCAGCAGCGATTCGACGCCGACCACCAGCACACCGCCTGCGGTGGCGCGGGTGCGCTTGAGGTGGATGCCGTCGTCCGCGGCTTCCGGCGGCGGTGCCGGGCGCAGCACGGTCTCGATGTTGCGCAGCGAGAACTCGTCCTTGCCAACGACCTCGAACAAGGCCTCGGCGCCCTTGAAGCCCAGCTGTGCGGCTAGGTCGTCGAGCTTGATGGCGGTGCGGCCTTCGCGCTGCAGCAGCTTTTCCACCAGCTCGCGGCCGCGGGCGATGGTGGTCTTCATCGCCTGAACATTGAACCAGGCGCGCACCTTGGCTTTCGAACGCGGGCTGCGGATATAGCCCAGCTCAGGGTTCAGCCAGTCCATCGACGGCCCACCCTCCTTGGCCGCCACCACCTCCACGGTCTGGCCGTTGGCCAGCGCGGTGTTCAGCGGCACCATCGCGCCGTCGACCCGCGCGCCGCGGCAGCGGTGGCCCAGGTCGGTGTGCAGCACGTAGGCAAAGTCGACCGGGGTGGCGCCAGCGCCCAGCTCGATCACCGTGGCCTGCGGGGTGAAGACATAAATGCGGTCGTCGAACGACGGGCCCTCGGCGGCGGCTGAGCCGGCACCGCCCGACCTGGCTTCATGGCCCCGCCCGGCTTCGTCAGCTTGGCCGGCAAAGTCGCGCTCCCAGGCCAGCAGCTGGCGCAGCACCGCCTTGCGGGCCTCGGCCACCCGTTCTTCGAACTCGCCGGCGGCCACCACGCCGGCATAGCCCTTGACGCCGGCCTCTTTGTAGGCCCAGTGCGCAGCCACGCCGTTTTCGGCATGTTCGTGCATCGCGGCGGTGCGGATCTGTACTTCCACGGGCCGCTCGCCCTCGCCCTCGCCTTCGTCGAACCAGACCACGGTGTGCAGGCTCTGGTAGCCATTGACCTTGGGCCGGGCGATGTAGTCGTCGTACTCGCCGGGCACCGGGCGGTGGCCCTCATGCACCCGCGACAGCGCGGCATAACAGGCCGGCACGTCGGCCACGATCACGCGCAGCGCACGCAGGTCGAACACCCGCTCCAAAGCCAGGCCCTTGCCACGCATCTTTTTCCAGATGCTGTACAGGTGTTTGGGCCGGCCCTGCACCTCGGCTTGCAGACCGGCTTCGGCCAGTTCGGCCTGCAGCTGGCGGGCGGTGCGCGCCATCACCGATTCACGCTGCAGCCGCGTCTCGGCCAGTGCACCGGCCAAGCGCCGGTACTCGTCAGGCTGCAGGAAGCGGAAGGCCAGGTCTTCCATTTCCCACTTGACCTGCCAGATGCCCAGCCGGCTGGCCAGCGGCGCAAAAACCTGTTGCGATTCTTGCGCCAGCGCCGCCGGGCAGGGCTGCTTGCTGGCGGCGTACCAGCGCAGGGTTTGCAGCCTGGAGGCCAGCCGCAGCAACACCACCCGCAGGTCGCGCGAAAACGCCAGCAGCATCTTGCGCACCCGCTCGGTCTGCTGCGCGCGCAGCTCGGCACCCACCTGGGCTTCGCGGGCGGCGCGCTGGATCTGCACCAGCTTGCGGGTCAGCGAAACCAGGCTGGCGTAGTGGGCGCCAAAGGCCTTGGCGACCACTTCCTCGGGCCGCTGCAGGTAATCACCGGCGTAGACCAGGTAGGCCGCGGCGCGCATCGCCGGGCTGGCGCCGATGGCTTGCAGGATGGCCGCCACGCCGTCGGCATGGCCCAGCGCGTCCTCGCCGGTGTCCAGCCGCTGGCCGGCCAGCAGCGGTTCGGCAAAGGCGCGGGCACGCTGCAGCGCGTCGGTGGCGGCGGCGGTGGCGGCGGCGGTGGCGCCCGTGGCGGCGGCGGCGTCAGCGGTCTCGGCGGCGGCCACCGCCACCCCGACCCCCACCTCAACCCCCACGGCGCCCGCGCCCGCTTCGGCCACGCCGGCGGCTGACTCGCGGTCGGTCAGCAGCACGATGGCCGCGGTGGCGGGGGGGTGTGCCGGCGGGGCGGTCTTCATGGCGATGTCAAGGCGATGTCAAGGCGACAAGAGGAAATCCCGCACCGCCTGCACCTGGTCGGCCGCGATCAGCGTGGGCGCATGGCCGACGCCGGCAAAGCTGACCAACCGCGGCCGCGGGCCGCGTTCGGTCATGGCCTGTGCGGTGGCCGGCGACAGCAGGTCGGATTGCGCCCCGCGCAGCAACAGCGTGGGGCAGCTGATGCGGTCATAGGTCTGCCACAACATCGCCTCACCGGCGCGGGCCAGCTCGGCGCTGAGATGGCGAAATGGCACGGCGATCGCCGGGTCGTAGCGCGAGACAAAACCGTCGCCGTCGGCCTTGAGCTGCGGCCGTGTCAGCGCCAGCCACTGTTCGCGCGTGTGCGGGCCGAAGCCCTGGCTGATGGCCCACAGCGCGTCGGCTGCGGCTTGCTCGCTGGGCCAGCGCGCCGGTACCCCCAGGTAGCTGCCGATGCGCTGCAACGAGGCCCATTCAATCACCGGCCCGACGTCGTTGAGCACCAGCCGGGCCACCGGTGAGCCCGGCAGCGACGCCAGGCCCATGCCGATCAGGCCGCCCATCGAGGTGCCCAGCCAGTGCACCGTGCTGGCGTCCAGCCGGGCCAGCAAGGTGACCATGTCGGCGACATAGGCCGGAATGGCATAGCCCATCGGGTCGGCCAGCCAGTCGCTGCGGCCCCGGCCCACCACGTCGGGGCAGACCACTCGGTACTGGTCGGCCAGCGCCGCGGCCAGGGTGTCGAAGTCGCGGCCCTGGCGCGACAGGCCGTGGGCACAGACCAGCACGCGCGGGTTGGCCGGGTCGCCCCATTCCCAATAGGCCATGCGGTGCAGGCCCTGGGCACCCAGGCACTGCAGCGATTTCAGGCGCGGGCGGGTAGGCGTGGTGTCAGGCATCTGGACGGTCTCCATGTCGATAATGATCGCCCCAAGGCCGGCCGAAGCCGGCCGTCCCCCACGGGGATCAAGGAAAGTGGCAAAGCCACATTTCCTTGAGAGCCAAGCAACTTCAACGAGGATTCTCCATGCTCAACGGAAAAACAGCGCTGGTCACCGGCTCCACCAGCGGCATCGGCCTCGGCCTGGCGCTGGCGCTGGCCAAGGCCGGTGCCAACGTGATGCTCAACGGCTTTGGCGATGCCGCGCCGGCCAAGGCCCAGGTGGCCGCGCTGGGCGGGCGGGTCAGCTACCACGGCGCCGACATGAGCAAGCCGGCCGAAATCGAGGCCATGGTGCGGGCCTGCGAGGCTGAGTTTGGCGCGGTCGACATCCTGGTCAACAACGCTGGCATCCAGCATGTGGCCAACATCGAGGATTTTCCGGTCGAACGCTGGGACGCGATCATCGCCATCAACTTGAGCAGCGCCTTCCACACCACGCGGCTGGCGCTGCCGGGCATGAAGGCGCGCAACTGGGGCCGGGTGCTCAACATGGCGTCGGTGCACGGCCTGGTGGCCTCGGCGCAGAAGTCGGCCTACGTGGCGGCCAAACACGGCCTGGTCGGCTTCACCAAGTCGGCCGCGCTGGAATGCGCCACCACCGGCATCACCCACAACGCCATCTGCCCAGGCTGGGTGCTGACGCCGCTGGTGCAAAAGCAGGTCGACGACCGCGCCGCCCAGGCCGGCATCGACATTGAAGAGGCCAAGCGCCAGTTGCTGGCCGAAAAGCAACCGTCACTGCAGTTCACCACGCCAGCGCAACTGGGCGAGTTGGCGGTGTTCCTCTGCTCACCGGCCGCCGACAACATCCGCGGCGTGGCCTGGAACGTCGACGGCGGCTGGGTGGCCCAGTGAATTGAAGCACCCGGCGGCGGGTACACCCAACGCCGGGTGCCCGGATCAGCGCGCTGACAACTGGATGCTGCCGGCCACGCTGACGCTGACCGTGGTCTTGCCGGCTTCCACCGGCTGCACTTCGTCACCCGACTTGGCCGCCATAGCTTGCGCCCGGAAAACCGGCTGGGGCGGGCCACCCATCTCGCCGCCGTTCACCGTCACCTCACGCAAGCTGTAGCCGCCGAAGCCGAAGTGCCTGGCATAGGCCTCGGCGCGCTCCTTGAAGCGGCTGATCGCCTGGGCCGCCACGTCGGCCTCGGTTTTTTCGCGGGCTTCGCGCGACAGGCCGAAAGCCACCCGGGCCACCGTCAGCGTGGTCAGGCGGCCGGCCAGCTGGCTGATGGCGGCGATGTCGCTGCCCTCGATCAGCAGTTCGGCCCGGCCCTGCCAACCGCTGATGTTGTTGCCATTGGTCGGCTTGGTGGCGTAACGCGGCAACAGCGAGAAGGCGCCGGTGCGCACATCCAGGCCGCCGTTGGGCCGCTGGGCTTTGCGGGCATCGGCCAGCGCGCTGTCCAGCGCCTGGCGCAACTGGGTTTGCACCGCGGCCGCCTCGCTGCCTTCGCGGCTGACCGACAGCGTGATCGACAGCCGGTCTTGCAATACCTCGCGGCTGGCCTCGGCGCTGAGGCTGACGACGTTCTGCGGCGTGGCAATCGCCAGCGTCTGGCCGATCGGCTGCGCCTGCACAGCCCAAGCGGTGAAGGCCGAGCCAGCGAGCAGCCAGCGGATCAGGGTGCGACGGGTGACGAGGTGCATGGCAATCCTTGGGTGGCAAAGCGGTTCGGGCGGCGCGCAGCCGGCCTTCTATTAGCGCAGCAAGCCCGTCCGTGGTTGACTTCACGACTCGCTTCGCCGCTTCAGGCTCTTTGTAACAGGGCGTCAACTCGATGAAATTCCAGCTGAAACCGGCCGGCACAATGCCGTTGTTACAAATTTGGAGTGAGCCATGACCGCGCCCGCTAATGCCCGACCGGACCGCATCGTCGTCGTCGATGACGACGCCCGCATCCGCGACCTGCTGCGGCGCTACCTCACTCAAGAGGGCTTCGAGGTGCTGCTGGCCGAGGACGGCAAGGCGCTGAACCGCCTGCTGACCCGCGAGAACATCGACCTGATCGTGCTCGACCTGATGCTGCCCGGCGAAGACGGCCTGTCGATCTGCCGCCGCCTGCGCGCGGCCAACGACCTCACGCCGATCATCATGCTGACCGCCAAGGTCGAGGACGTGGACCGCATCGTCGGCCTGGAGGTGGGCGCCGACGACTACCTGCCCAAGCCCTTCAACCCGCGTGAGCTGCTGGCCCGCATCCACGCCGTGCTGCGCCGCCGCCCCACCCAAGAGGCACCCGGCGCGCCCAGCAAGGAGGCGCAAATCGTCAGCTTCGGGCCGTTCGAATTCGACCTGTCGCTGCGCCGGCTGAC
>JAYVDE010000298.1:0-13665 GCA_043749575.1 Burkholderiaceae bacterium
GCGCCGCTGTAGGCGATGCGGCGGAAGTCCTTCTCGGGGTTGATGCCGGCGCTCAGCAGGTTGCTGCGCGGCATCAGATGGCCCGAGGTGCTGCTCTGCGAACCGAAGCTGACCTGCTTGCCCAACATGCCGACCAGGCTCTTGATGCCCGAATCGGTCTTGGCGATGAACACCGACTGGAACTTGGTGTCTTCCTCGCGCTGCGCCAGCGGGATGATCTTGCCGCCCGAGCGGATCTGCGCCTGCACGAAGGTGAAGCCGCCGAACCACACCAGGTCGACCTTCTTGTTGACCATCACCTCCACTGCCGCCGGGTAGTCACTGACCGGCGTGAACTCGACCTTCATGCCCAGTTTCTTCTCAAGGTAGGCGGCGATGGGGCCGAACTTGCGGGTCTGTTCGGTGGCCGCCTCTTCCGGGATGGTGGTCACGCGAAACACCGACTGGGCTTGCGCCAAAGCGCCAAAAGGGCCGAACGCGAGCAGCGCGCAGCTGAACAGGGTCTTGAAGGTGCGCGACGGGGACAGGCGAATCATGGCAAAGCTCCAACAGGGTGGCGGAGGGGGTCGGGCGTGTTTGGGCAGGGCATGGGGACTGATCGGGCTGCGTGTCAGGCCATGGCCCAGGCCCGCCACTCTAGCCGGCCTGCGCTGATAGAGTCCGGCGGCGCCCGCTTGGCCCGGCAGCGGCCAAGCCCAAGGGCCACCCACCGGGCCGGCCCGACCCGCCCGATTCGTCGGATTTATCCGACTTGTCCGACCCATCCGACTCGCCAGATTTTCCCGACTCGCCACCACGATGAAAACGCCCCAGTTCATCCAGCTCCACCAACTCGACGACCACGCTCTGGCGGCCGAGGCTGCGGCCGGCCTGCTGGCCAGTCCGGCCCACGCCTCGCCGAAGTTCTTCTACGACGCGCTGGGCTCGCGCTTGTTCGACGCCATCACCGAGCTGGCCGAGTACTACCCCAGCCGCACCGAAGCGGCAATCTTCGAGGCCCAGGGCGCGGCCATCATCGGCGCGGCACTCGCCGCCACCGGCCGGCGGCCGGTGTTGGTCGACCTGGGCGCGGGCAACTGCGCCAAGGCGGCGCGTTTGTTCGGCGCGCTGGCGCCGCGGCGCTACGTGGCGGTCGACATTTCGGTGGATTTTTTGCGCCAGGCGCTCGACCAGTTGCAGCGTGCACACCCGGCGCTTGATCTGCTGGGCCTGGGGCTGGACTTTTCGGCCCGGCTGCAGTTGCCGGCCGACGTGGTCAACGGCCCGGCGCTGGTGTTCTACCCCGGGTCGAGCATCGGCAACTTTGCACCGGCCGACGCGCTGCGCCTGCTGCGTGAAGCCCGCGCGCTGGCCGCCGGCGGCGCCCTGCTGATCGGCGTCGACGGGCTCAAGCCCGCGCCGCTGCTGGCAGCCGCCTACGACGACGACCTGGGCGTCACCGCGGCCTTCAACCTGAACCTGCTGAAGCACTTGAACCGCTTGCTGGGCAGCGATTTCGACGTCCGCGCGTGGCGCCACTTGTCGCTGTTCAACGCCACCGAGTCGCGGGTCGAGATGCACCTGGCCGCGCGCACGGCCACCACCGTGCGCTGGCCGGGCGGTGAGCGCCGCTTTGCGGCCGACGAACGTATTCACACCGAGAGCTCGTACAAGTGGACGCCAGCAGGCTTTGCCGCGCTGCTGCGCGAAGCCGGCTTCAGCGGTGTGCAGCATTGGACCGACCCGCAAGCCTGGTTCGGCGTCTACCTGGCGACGGGCTGAGGCGGTGAGCGTTTTTCTACTGCGCGGCCGCCATGCGTCGTTGGCCGGATGCTCGGGATCCTCACGTACATAAAGTACGTTCCGGTCCCTGCGCTCCGTCCGCCTAGCCTGACAGCCGCTCGCTACGAAAAACTCTCACCTTCTGAGCGGCGGCTCGGGTTTGACGGGCAAAGTGGCGGCCTTTGACCTACCAGCGCAAGGTGGCGACCCTGGCTGACCCTGACTGATCGCAGGCGCCAAGCCGCGCGGCGCTTACAGCGCGCAGCTGCGAAAGCCGGCCGGCACGTCGTTGCGCTGCGCCGCAAAAAAGTTGCGGTAGCGCGGGTGGCGCAGGCGCGGCTGGGTCATGAACGAGGCGCCACGCAGCACCGGCCGGCCGTCGAACCAAGGCGCCGAGTAGTCGACATAGGGATGCGGCTGGAAACCGGGGTAGGGCGCAAACGGGCTGGCGGTCCATTCCCACACGTCACCCCAACGGAACCCGGCCGGCCGGCTGCAGGCCGCACGCTCCCATTCGGCCTCGGTCGGCAGGCGGCGGCCGGCCCAGCGGCACCAGGCCTCGGCTTCGAACAGGCTCAGATGACAGGCGGCTTGGTCCAGCGGCAGGGCCTGCCATTGGCCGTGGCGCCACTGCTGCCAGCCGCCGCCCTGGCGCAAGTAACGCGGGGCGCTGGCGCCGCTGGCCTGGCGCCAGCGCTGGCCGGCCGCGGTCCACCAGCGGTCCTGGCCGTAGCCACCGGCCTCGGCGAAGGGCAGGAACTCGGCCCAGCGGACCGCCTGGGCGTCGATCTGGCAGGCGCTCAGCAAGACCTCGTGGGCGCCGCACTCGTTGTCGAAGGCAAAACCAGCACCGGCAGCGGCCTCGCTGCCCAGCCGCCAGGGCCCCGGCTCAAAGCCCAGCGGCGGCGGTGGCGGCGGCAGCGCACGGGCCTGCCAGCGGGCATCGGCCACCGCCACGCCCAGGCGCTGCGCGGTGTGGAGCGCGGCCTCGTGGTGCATGTCCTCGTGCAGCAAGACCAGGCGAAAAAAATAGAGCAAGTCGTCCGCCGCCGGCTCGCCCGCCGCACGGTCGACACCCTCGGCCGCCCTGGCCACCGGGGCCTCTTCGGCATCTTCGGCCACCTCGGCCACCTCGGCCTCTTCGGCCACCTCGGCAAGCAAGGCCAACGTGTCCTGCAACTGGGCCCGCAAATCGGCGCGGGTGGCGTCGGCATCGGGCAGGGGCAGCGTCCAGCGGCGGTCATGCGGCACCCGGCTGGAGTCGTAGAGCGCGTCGGCGTCAGCCCGCCGGTCGGGCCGGCGCGGCGCAGCGGGGTCGGCGCGCCAGCCTTGGCGCAGGTTCGGAAACCGCGTCAGCCACCAGGCCTGGAACCAGCCGATGTGGCCCAGCTCCCACAGCGGCGGGTTGATGTCGGCATGCAGCGGCACCCGCAGACCGGGCAGCGCCTGCTCGAAGCGGGCGAAGGTCGCCAGGATGTCCTCGCGTGCGCTGGACAAGGCCGCGGCCAGGGTTTGCGGCGACGACTGACGGGCCAACAAGGCGGCTGCGGGTATGCTGGAAAGGTTCATGCCGGAGGAATGTATGGGTCGCGGGGTCCACCGGCGACAGCACCACGACACCGGACCGTTACAGCTTAAACCAGGCTCTATGCTGCCCGCCATCGATGCATCCCCGGCCGAGCTGGCCCGCCGCTACCAGACGGTGCGCGCCACCACACTGGCCCTCACCGCGCCGCTGAGCGAGGCCGATGTCCAGGTCCAGCGCATGGCCGATACCAGCCCGGCCAAGTGGCACCTGGCGCACACCAGCTGGTATTTCGAAACCCTGGTGCTCGAACCCGCCGAGCCCCGCTTCCGGCCCCACGACCCGACTTACCGGGTGCTGTTCAACAGCTACTACAAGGGCATCGGCGACCAGCCTGCACGCGCGCAGCGCGGGCTGATCACCCGGCCGGGGCTGCAGGCGGTAAAGGCCTACCGCCAGGCAGTCGACGACCGGATGCTGGCGCTGCTGGACCGCGCGCCCGACGCCACCACGCTGGCGCTGGTGACGCTGGGCCTGCAGCACGAGCAGCAGCATCAGGAGCTGGTCCTCACCGACTTGCTGCACCTGCTGTCGTGCAATCCGCTGCGCCCGGCGTACCGGCCCGCAGCCACCCACGCACTAGCGCCCGTACCCCCGCCCGTACCCCCGCCCGTACCCGCACCCATCCCGGCGCCCGACACCACCACGCTGGCGCTGGCCTGGCTGCCCCACGAGGCGGGCCTGGTCGAGATCGGCCATGCCGGCCCGGGCTTTGCCTTCGACAACGAACAAGCGCGCCACCCGCAGTGGCTGGCGCCCTATGCGCTGGCCAACCGGCTGGTCACCCAGGGCGAGTGGGCCGACTTCATCGCCGACGGCGGTTACCAGAACCCGCGCTGGTGGCTGGCCGCCGGCTTGGACTGGCTGGGCAGCGAGCGCACCGAGCGCAGCGATCACATCAACGCGCCGCTGTACTGGCAAGCCGACGGCCCCGGCCGCTGGCAGGTGTTCGGCCTGCGCGGCCTGCAGCCGCTGGTGGCGGCACAGCCGGTGGTGCAGGTCAGCCTGTACGAGGCCGATGCCTTCGCCGCCTGGTCGGCCGCCCAGCAGCACTTGCCACTGCGCCTGCCGACCGAGGCCGAGTGGGAGCACGCGGCCGCGCCGCTGGCCGAACGCGGCATCGCCGAGGGCAAGCTGCTCGACAGCGAGGGGCTGCTGCCGCAGGCGGCGGCGCTGGGCGCCAGCGGCCTGCAGCAGGCTTTTGGTGATGTCTGGGAATGGACCCGCAGCGCCTACTACGCGCCCTACCCCGGCTTCAAGCCCTGGAGCGGCGCGGTGGGCGAGTACAACGGCAAGTTCATGGCCAACCAGTTTGTGCTGCGCGGCGGCTCGTGCGCCACGCCGCGCACGCAGCTGCGGGCGCCCTACCGCAATTTTTTCGCCGCCGACGCGCGCTGGCAGTTCAGCGGCCTGCGCCTGGCCTGCGACCCGACATGAAACGCCCGTCGCTGGTCATCGTCACGCCGGCGCTGGCCGATGCCAACAACGGCAATTGGCAGACCGCCCGGCGCTGGGCGCGCACGCTGGCATCGGCTTACCGCGTTACCTTGACCGACCGCTGGCCGATGGCAGGGCAGATCGGCGACGAGGCGCTGATGATCGCGCTGCACGCCCGCCGCTCGGCGCCGTCGATGGTGGCCTGGCGCGCCGCCCAGCCGCAGCGCCCGCTGCTGCTGGTGCTGACCGGAACCGACCTGTACCGCGACATCGACCAGGATGCGACCGCGCAGGCCTCGCTGGCCAGCGCCGACGCGCTGGTGGTGCTCAACAACCTGGGGCCGCAGCAACTGCCGCTGCAGCACCGCGCCAAGTGCCATGTCGTGCTGCAGTCATGCAGCGCCCGCCGCACCTTGCCCAAGACCGGCCGCCACCTGCGCGCACTGATGGTCGGCCACCTGCGCGACGAAAAAGACCCGCTGACCTACCTGCGCGCCGCCGCGCGACTGGCCCATCGCGCCGACCTGCACTTCGACCACATCGGCGCCGCGCTCGACCCCGCGCTGGGCGCCGCCGCCCAGACGCTGGCCGCGCGCCAGCCCAACTACCGCTGGCTGGGCGCGCTGCCACACGACGTCGTGCGCCGGCAGATCCAGCAGGCCCATGTGCTGGTGCACGCCAGCCGCATGGAGGGCGGCGCGCATGTGGTGATCGAGGCGCTGCGCAGCGGCACGCCGGTGATCGCCTCGCGGATCGACGGCAACCTGGGGCTGCTGGGCAGCGACCACGACGCCACCTTTGCGGTGGGCGACGACGCCGCACTGGCAGCCCTGCTGCTGCGCTCGCGCGACGATCCCGATATGCTGCCGGACCTGAAACGCCAGGGCGACCTGCGCGCGCCACTGTTCGCCCCCGAGGCCGAAGCCGCCACCTTGCACCGCATCGTCGCCGGCCTGCTCAACCCCTGATGCTGGAGACCGCCACATGACCGCCCCCGAAACGCCCGCCCCGTCGTCGCTCGCCAAGACCGCCACCGAACCGCGCCTGACCTCGCTGTCGCACGGCGGCGGTTGCGGCTGCAAGATCGCCCCCGGCGTGCTGAGCGAGATCTTGAAAGGCACGGCGGGCATGGCGATCCCCAAGGAGTTGCTGGTCGGCATCGCGACCGCTGACGACGCCGCGGTCTACCAGTTGAACGACGAGCAGGCGCTGATCGCCACCACCGACTTTTTCATGCCCATCGTCGACGACCCGTTCGACTTCGGCCGCATCGCCGCCACCAACGCGATCAGCGATGTCTACGCGATGGGCGGCCGGCCGATCCTGGCGCTGGCGCTGGTGGGCATGCCGATCAACGTGTTGTCGACCGCCACCATCGCCCGGGTGCTTGAAGGCGGTGCGGACATTTGCCGCCGCGCGGGCATCCCGATTGCCGGCGGCCACAGCATCGATTCGGTCGAGGCCATCTACGGCCTGGTGGTGATGGGCCTGATCCACCCCAGCCGCGTCAAGCGCAACGCCGACGCCAAGCCCGGCGACGTGCTGGTGCTGGGCAAGCCGCTGGGCGTGGGCGTGATGAGCGCGGCGCTCAAGAAAGGCGAGTTGGGCGATGCCGGTTACGCCGAGATGATCCGCAACACGACCCAGCTCAACACCCCCGGGCCCGACCTGGCCGCGCTGCCCGGTGTGCATGCCCTGACCGACGTGACCGGCTTCGGCCTGGCCGGCCATGCGCTGGAGATGGCGCGCGGTGCCGGCTGCGAGGCGCAGATCGACTGGCCCGCCGTGCCGCTGCTGGCCGGCGTACGCGCGTTGGCGGCGCGCGGTTTCGCCACCGGGGCGTCGGCCCGCAACTGGGAAGGCTACGGCGCTGACGTGCGCCTGGGCGCCGGCTTCGCGGCCGAGGACCAGGCCCTGCTGAGCGACCCGCAGACCAGCGGCGGCCTGCTGGTGTCGTGCGATCCGCAGGCGGTGGACGCGGTGCTGGCAGTCTTCCGCCGCCACGGCTTCGAGCAGGCCGCGGTGGTCGGGCGCATGGCCGCCACTGACCTCCGCCCGGCACTGCGGGTCGATTGAGCAGCTGAGCGTTTTTCTACGACCACGAAAAACGCTCACCCGCTGAAACGCCTCCGGGCTAAACCATCAGCAAGCCGCCGTCGAGCAGCAGCGACTGGCCGGTCATGCCGTCGGATTCGGCCGAACCCAGGTAGACCGCCAGGTGGGCGATCTCCGCGGGCTGCAGGAAGCGCTTCAGCGGCACGCGCGCACGGCCATTGGCCAGGATCTGCTCGAACGGCAAGCCGGTGATCGCCGAGTGCGCGCTGAAGGATTCGAGCATGTCGGTCTCGACGAAGCCGGGGCAGATGGCGTTGACGGTGATGCCCAGCGGGCCCATCTCAAGCGCCGCGCAGCGGGTCAAGCCGACCAGCGCGTGCTTCGATGCGTTGTAGGCGCTCTGGTTCATCGAGCCGGCCTTGCCGGCGGTCGACGCCATGTTGACGACCTTGCCGTGGCCCTGCCCGTGCATCTGGCGCAACACGAGTTGCAGCACATGCCAGGCGCCGTAGACGTTGACCTGCATCACCCGGTCGAAGTCCTCGGGCGTGGTCTCCAGCAACGACGCCGCCTTGTAGACCCCGGCGTTGTTGACCAGGATGTCGATGCGGCCGAACGCCGCCACCGCGGCGGCGACCATCGCCTGCACCTGGGCGCGGTCGCTGACGTCGACCACCTGCAGCAGCACCCGCGCGCCCTCGGCCTCGGCCAGCGCCTGGGTCTCTTCGAGCAAATCGCGCCGGGTGGCGGCCAGCACCAGATCGGCGCCTTCCTGGGCGTAGCGCACGGCGATCGCGCGGCCAATGCCGCGGCTGGCGCCGGTGATCAAGGCGCTGCGGCCGGCCAGGCGGCCGCTACGAGGGGTGGTGTTCATGGTCGATCTCCAAAGCCCCGCCAAAAGGGTGTTGGCGGCAGTGTCCGGCCAGCCTAGCGCGGCCACCCGGCCCGCCGTGCCACGCCGGGGACAGGCCCGGCATTGACCGGTCTAGTGCCTGCTTTTCGACGCCATGCGGTGCGGCGTGCTGGCAGAAAATCCCGCAGCACGCCAGCTTGTCTAGCGGCGTGACTCCTGATCCATCGAGGCACTGGCAATCCGTGCAAGTCACACCCTTTTCGCTGCGCCGTTGCGCGTCCACGATCAAGTTCAGCATCGTGTTGATGGTCGTCAGCACCTGCGTGCTGTCGGCCGCCGTCACGGCGGGCCTGGTGCTGGCCACCAGCCAGCAGCAGATGGAAACGCTGCTGCTCGACAACGCCGCCGACGACCGCGAGCGCACCGCCGCGCTGCTGACCTCGAAGGTCAGCCTGCTCAAGGAGGCCCTGACCACGGTGGTGCAAGGCATGCCTGTCGCGCTGTGGTCCAGCCCGGCGGCGATGGCCGACCTGCTGCAGGCCCGGCCGGTGCTCAGCGTGCTGTTCAACTCAGTGTTCGCGGCGGCACCTGATGGCCGCATGCTGGTGCGCATCGACAAGGGCCAGCCGACCGCCGACCTGCCCAATATCGCCGACCGCGACTACTTCAAAGACGCACTCAAGTCCGACCAGCCGGTGGTCTCGCACGCGCTGCGGAGCAAGATCTCGGGCGCGCCGCTGATCGTCATCGCGGTGCCGGCACTGGATGACCAAGGCCGCACCATCGGCGTGCTGGCGGGCTCGCTGGCGCTGCAATCGACGGCGCTGTTCCAAGTGGTCCACACCGGCTCCAGAAGCCCGCAATCGCGCGACCTGGTGATCGACCGTGGCGGCACCATCCTGTCGCACCCCGACGCATCGCGGGTGATGGGCCGGGCCGAGGACGAGCCGGGGCTGGGGCCGACCATCCGGGCCTGGATTGACGCCGGCAGCCCGATCGACACCGAGGGCAGCGCCACGCTCGCCCAGGACTACCTGGTGTCGGGCGCCGGCATCCCGTTGACCGACTGGATCCATGTGCGGCTGACACCCGCCGCAGTGGCCTTCCAGCCCATGGCGGCCGCGCGGGTCACCGCCTGGCGGGCCGCCGCCGCCGTGGGCGTGCTGGCCGGGCTGCTGGCCGGGCTGCTGGCTTACCGCATGACGCAGCCCATCTCGCGCTTGAAGTCACGCGCCGAGGCGCTGCTCGACGCCGGCGCCGTCCCGGCGCCGTGGCCTGCGGAGCGGGGCGAGGTCGGTGAACTGGCCAGGGTGTTCCAGCACGTGGTCGAGCAACGCCAGCAGCAGCAGGCCGCGATGCAGGCGCTGGTGGTCCAGTTGGAGGCCGTGCTCGACCATGCCGAGGCCGGCATCTCGCTGACGCGGGACGGCCGCTTCGAGTTGGTCAGCCTGAACTTTTGCCACATCTTTCGCTGCAGCAAGGCCGACATGACCGGCCTACCAACCCGCTTGATCTACCCGTCCGACGAGGCCTTCCAGGCCATCGTGCGCCAGGCCCGGCCGGCCATCACGGCCGACGGTGTGTTCAACACCGAACTCGAACTGATGCGCCGCACTGGCGAGACCTTCTGGGCGCACATGCGGGGCCGGGCCATCGTGGCCGGCGACTCGTCCAAGGGCACGATCTGGACGATCGAGGACGTGACAGCAATGCGCGCGCAACGCGAACAACTGGCCTTCAGTGCGACCCACGATCCGCTCACCGGTCTGGCCAACCGGGCCGCGTTCGAAGACGCCCTGGGGCCGGCGACCGGGGCTGCCGCGGCGGCGCCGTTCTGCGCGCTGTTCATCGACCTTGACCGCTTCAAGCAGGTCAACGACAGCGGTGGCCACGCCGCGGGCGATGCGATGTTGTGCGGCGTCGCCCGGGCGATCGAAGCCCTGGTCCGCAAGTCCGACCTGGTGGCACGGCTGGGCGGCGACGAATTTGCGGTGCTGTTGCCCGATTGCCCCGAGGCCCAAGGCCTGGCGGTCGCCGAGAAGTTGTGCGCCGCGGTGGCCGCGTTTGAACTGCACTGGGAAGGCCAGACCTTCACCGTGGGCGCCAGCGTGGGCCTGGTCAGGGTTGCGGGCGACCTGGCCAGCGCTGCCGATGTGCTGCGCGCGGCCGACGCCGCCTGTTATGCCGCCAAGAAACGCGGCCGCAGCCGGGTCGAGGTGCACCAGCCCAGCGACTTGGGCGCCTTGACGCCGGCCTGAATGGCGATGTCAACCGCCAGCGGGCGCCACCACGCCGGCTGAGTTTTCAACCGCCACGGCGCTACGCGCCTGCCCCGCCGGGTGCGCCCGTCAAGGCGGCCGCGGCCGCTTCAGGCGGTCGTTGCCCGCGCCTGGCGCAACAAGCCGTCGATCGCCAGCACATAACCGTGCACGCCGAAGCCGACCACGATGCCGGCCGCCGCCGGCGAGATGTAGGAATGGTGGCGGAAGGCCTCGCGTGCGTGCACGTTGCTGATGTGGATCTCGATCACCGGCACCATGGCGCCCTTGATCGCGTCGTGCAGCGCCACGCTGGTGTGGCTGTAGGCGCCGGGGTTGAAGACGATGCCGGCCAGCTGGCCGGCGCGGTAGGCGGCGCCGGCTTCGTGGATCCAATCGATCAGCACACCTTCATGGTTGCTCTGACGGCAATCGGCCTCGGCGCCGTGATCGGCAGCGGCGGCACGGCACAGCGCCTCCACCTCGGCCAGCGTGGTGTGGCCATAGACAGCAGGCTCACGCAGGCCCAGCAGGTTGAGGTTGGGGCCGTTCAAGACGATCAGCTGGGTGGAGGTGGTCATGGGCTGGGGCTCTGGGTTTTCAGGTGCATGCGTTTGGGCAGCGGAACGGACCGGCGCCGCACCGGTTCGGCCAGCCGTTTGGCCGAGAAGCGAGCACCTTGATCAGGCCGGCTTGGCCGCGTAGCCCAGCACCGCCTTGACTTCGAGGAACTCGCCAAAAGCGTGCTCGCCCCACTCGCGGCCGTTGCCCGACTGCTTGAAGCCGCCAAACGGCGCCATCAGATCCGGTGCGGCGCTGTTGATGTTGACCTGGCCGGCACGCAGCCGCGATGCCACCTGGCGGGTGGCTTCGCGGTCGGTGCCCGACACGTAAGCGGCCAGGCCGTAAGGCGTGTCGTTGGCCATCGCCACCGCTTCGTCGACCGTGTCGTAGCCCAGGATCGTCAGCACCGGGCCGAAGATCTCCTCGCGGGCGATCGTCGCGGTGTTCTTCACCGGGCCCAGCACGGTGGGCTTGACGTAATAGCCGGTTTCCAGGCCGGCCGGCTTGCCCGGGCCACCCGCCACCACGCCAGCGCCTTCGGCGATGCCGCGCTCGATCAGAGTCTGGATCTTGTCCCACTGGGTGGCCGAGATCACCGGGCCGATGGTCGCGCCGCTGGCCGGGTCACCGACCGTCGTGGCGTCGGCGGCTGCCTTGGCAATCGCCAGCACCTCGGCCATGCGGACGTTGGGCACCAGCATGCGGGTGGGCGCGTTGCAGCTCTGGCCCGAGTTGCTCATCACCGCGCGCACACCGGCGGTGACGGCGCGCTGCATATCGGCATCGGGCAGGATGATGTTGGGCGACTTGCCACCCAGCTCCTGGTGCACCCGCTTGACGGTGGGGGCGGCGTTGCGCGCCACCTCGATGCCGGCGCGGGTGCTGCCGGTGAACGACACCATGTCGACCTCGGGGTGGCTGGAAATCGCCGCACCCACGGTCGGGCCGTCGCCGCTGACCAGGTTGAAGACGCCGGCCGGCACACCGGCGGCATGCAGGATCTCGGTCCAGATTTGGGCCGAGAACGGGGCGATCTCGCTGGGCTTGAGCACCATGGTGCAGCCCACGGCCAGCGCCGGCGCCACCTTGCAGGCGATCTGGTTGACCGGCCAGTTCCAGGGCGTGATCAGGCCGCAGACACCGATCGGCTCTTTCACCAGCAGCGTCGTGCCCTTGGTTTCGGAGAAGTGGTAGTCCTTCAGCACGTTCAGCGCGGTGGTCAGGTGGCCCACGCCCATCGCGGCTTGGGCCTTTTGCGCCAGCATGGCGGGCGCGCCCATCTCTTCGGTGATGGCGGCGGCCATGTCGGCGTAGCGCTTTTTGTACTCGCTGATGATGGCTTCGAGCAGCGCGATGCGCTCGGCCACCGTGGTCTGCGAGTAGCTGGCAAAGGCGGCGCGGGCGGCACGCACTGCGGCATCGACGTCGGCGGCCGAGCCCATCGAAATGCGGCCGGCGACCGATTCGGTGGCCGGGTTGATGACGTCCAGCGTCTTGGCAGTGACCGGGTCGACCCAGGCACCGTTGATGTAGAACTTGGTGTAGTCACGCATGGCTTCAATCCTTCAAGGGGGGGACGGGGCAGCTGGTGATGGTGCCACGGCCGCGGCCGGGCGCACTGTCACTTGGGTGCGGTGGGGATCAGGCGAGGGTCAGACACGCTCCAGCACCAGGGCGATGCCCTGGCCGACGCCGATGCACATGGTGCACAGCGCGTAGCGGCCGCCGCGCTGGTGCAATTGGTTGACCGCGGTGGTGGCCAGCCGGGCACCACTGGCGCCCAGCGGGTGGCCCAAAGCGATGGCGCCGCCCCAGGCATTCACCCGCGCGTCGTCGTCGGCCAGCCCCAAGTCGCGCAGCACCGCCAGGCCTTGCGCGGCGAAGGCTTCGTTGAGCTCGATCACGTCCATTTGCGCCAGGCTCAGGCCGGTCAGTTCCAGCACCTTGCGGGTGGCCGGCGCCGGGCCGAAGCCCATGATGCGCGGCGCCACGCCGGCGGTGGCCATGCCCACCACGCGGGCGCGCGGTGTCAGGCCGTGGCGGGCAGCCGCTGATTCACTGGCCAACAGCAGCGCGCAAGACCCATCGTTGACGCCGCTGGCGTTGCCGGCGGTCACCGTGCCGTCGGGCCGCACCACGCCCTTCAACTTGGCCAGCGCTTCCAGGCTGGTTTCGCGGGGGTGTTCGTCCTGGCTGACGATCAGCGGATCGCCTTTTTTCTGGGCAATGCTGACCGGAACAATCTCGGCGTCGAAAAAGCCCGCCTTCTGCGCCGCCACGGCCTTCAGCTGGCTGGCCAGCGCCATCCGGTCTTGGGCCTCGCGTTCGATCTTGAAATCGGTGGCCACGTTCTCAGCGGTCTCGGGCATCGAGTCGACGCCGTACAGCTCGCGCATTTGCTTGTTGACGAAGCGCCAGCCGATGGTGGTGTCGTAGACCGTGTTGCTGCGCGAGAACGCCGTTTCGGCCTTGGGCATCACGAAGGGCGCGCGGCTCATGCTTTCCACCCCGCCGGCGATCATCAGCTGGGCCTCACCCGACTTGATGGCACGGGCGGCCGAGCCCACCGCGTCCAGCCCCGAGCCGCACAGCCGGTTGATGGTGCCGCCGGGCACGCCCACTGGCAGGCCGGCCAGCAGCGCGGCCATGCGGGCGACGTTGCGGTTGTCCTCACCGGCCTGGTTGGCGCAGCCAAAATAGACCTCGTCGAGCGCAGTCCAATCCACCTTGGGGTGCCGCTTCATCAGCGCCTTGATCGGGAGTGCGCCGAGATCGTCGGTGCGCACCTTGGCGAGCCCGCCGGCGTAGCGGCCGATCGGCGTGCGAATGCCATCGCAGATGAAGGCTTCGGGCATTTTCATCTCCTGGAGAACCTACTCTATCACTTCATCGGCACGGAGCAGGATCGACGTCGGCAACTCAATGCCAAGACTCTTCGCCGTCTTTGCATTCACGACCAGCTCGAAATTTGTCGGCCGCTCGATCGGCAACTCCGCGACTTTCGCTCCATTCAACACCTTTCCGGCCATGCCGCCGGCCTGACGAAACGCGCCGAGCAAATCAACGCCATAAGCCATCAATCCACCGGCGCGGGCGAACTCCGGAAACAACGTGATAGCCGGAAGCCGGTACTTCATCGTCTGCTCCGCCAG